>JAEUUQ010000295.1 GCA_016787505.1 Saprospiraceae bacterium
TTTTTATAAAAAAACGCAAGATATGACCGTAACAGAAGCGTTTGATGGTGTGGCTGATATGTTGGCTAAATTAGACCCAGCCAAAATAATAGAGCTGTATGCTTCTCCTGAAATGTCGCAGCGCGTTGAAGATTTAGTCAATAAAAAGAAGGTAGATGATATATCACTCGAAGAAATGCTCGAATTAGAGCGTTATCTCGCGCTGGACATGCTCATTAGCCTTGCCAAAGCACGCGCAAGACAGTTGTTGGCGGCATGAAAGTATATTTCTCTGAACAAGTTCGACAATTTATTGCAGAACGCGCGGGGTATCGTTGTGAATACTGCAAAGTGAGGCAAGCCGATGGCTTTATTCGTTTTGAAATAGACCATGTGATTAGCCAAAAACATGGTGGAGGGAGTGAAATTGAAAACCTCGCCTTCGCCTGTCCTCATTGCAATTCTCATAAAGGATCTGATTTAACCACCTACCTGGATTCATATCAGGATATTGTTCCACTATATAACCCTAGAATACAAAATTGGCAGGATCATTTTAGTGCTGAAAATGGCCTTATTGTCGCGCAAACAAGAATTGGGCAAGCGAGTATTAAACTGCTTCGATTAAATGATCCCGATCGCGTTATGTTAAGAGAATTTCTTTATTTGCAGGGTTACTGGCCTGGCTAGGCTTTCTTTCTTGTAATCCACTGCAACCCCGATTCAAGCAAGTTATGGTGATACTTATTCATAGGTAACCAGGGCTCATAAGGAAGGGATGGAGGGTGAGAGATTGGAATATTTCTCACCCTCCATCCGCCTGCAATCCCCTAGCCTATCGCTGCAACACTACCCTGCCGATAGCCAGGCCTTCCTGGTACTGTATCTGCACCATGTAAACGCCATTAGGCAGATGAGCAAGGCTTAGCGATACCTGGCGGTTTTCTCCGCTAAGGTTTTGCTGCCATATCGGGCGGCCTTGCGCATCCATTACACAGAGCCTGGAAGCGCCGGCGTTTACAGGCAGGTCGATCGTCACCTCGCCGCTGCTCGGGTTGGGCTGCAGGGTCAGCTTTTCGGCTTTAGCCTCGTCAGTTGATTCCACGATGAGGAAGACGGCTTCTACCGGCACGCGTTCGCTTACGCATTCGGAGTCGGGTAGTTTGATTTCCCAATTGTAAAAGTAGTAGTATACGTCGGTGCCGAAATTGGCTTCGTTGATGCTGAGCACGCCGGGCGTCACATACGGATACGTCACCGTAGCGCCATTGGTGCGCTGCAGGCGCGGGCTGTTGTAGCCGAATAAGGTGTTGTTTTGCGCGGTATTAGTAGTGAGTTTCAATCCGTCGGCAACAGGCACTGAGAAATTGAGGTCGAGCACGCTCTCTCCCATAGGAATATTGAGGGTCAATGATTGCAACACGTTGTCGGTTGCATCGCGCAATTCGATGATGCGATCGCCGGGGGTGTCGGTGTATACTTTGACGCTTCGAAGCGTAAACGGCGTATAACTATCGAACCAGAGCTCTCCGTTAAACTGGTTGCCGCTGTACTGCGAATTACCCGAGTGTTCTGGCGCGCCGCCGAAGTAAAGGGGGCCGGGGTAGAACTCGGGGTCTTCTACATAGTAGGTTGTTGTTTCTGTCAAGAAGGGAATAATCAGCGTATCGTTTTCAGCCAGCAAATTGCCGCCCACAGGCGCATCATACCAGCGGGGCGCATCGCCCGTAGCCGTGAGGATGGCCTCGGCAGGTTCGTTGATGATCGTATCTGTAGTTATTTCGGGTGCAGGAGCAGGCAGCACTTCTACGTGGATAGTCGCAGAGGTAAAGTCGCTGCACAAACCGGGTGTGATGACGAAATAATCGCCGGTGATCGTTGCGGATATCACAGGCGTTGTCTCGCCTGTCGACCAGAGGTAAGACGAAGCGGGGCCTGTGCTGATCGTCACGCTTCCGCCGGCACAGAAAAGGGTGTCGCCATCAGCGGCAATATCGGGCATAGACACCGGATCGACCGTAATGACTACCGGCGCCGAGGATGCCGAACAACCGTCTTCGTTGTAAGCTATCACGCTATAGTTGCCCGATGTGGTTGCAACTATGCTTTGCGTAGTCTCGCCGTTCGACCAGAGATACGAAGAAGCATCGCCGGCAGTTAGTGTCAGGCTTTCACCCGGACAAAATACAGTGGGGCCATCGTAGGTGACTGCGGCAGTGGGAGGCACACAGTTGCCCTCTGACAGCGTGAGGAATTGATCAGCAGCAATGTCGTAATACGAATCAAAAGTACCACTGGGCCAACGCACGGTCATGGAGTCAATCATCGTATTGGCGCCCAAGCCGAAATGCTGGGTAAAAGAATTCATAATGCCGTAGCTCTCTCCCGAGCGCACTTCGCGCACCTGTACGCCCCAAGGGCCGTATATGGAGAGCTTGGCGCCGATGCCGTTGCGGTTACTGGTATCGCCTACCAGGGTAACTGCCAGAAAGTGGTTGTTATTATCCGTGGTATTCAACCACAACACATCTGCGATATTGCTGGGCGTAGTGTATACTTCGGCGTAACCTCCGTAAATATCGAGCAGGCCGTCGTGGTTGAGGTCACCCACGGCAAAAGACTCCATTGCATTATTATTAAAAATGCCTTGTACTTCCGTAAAGGTATTATCGCCATTGTTGTGAAACAGGTATTGCGCAGTACCGGATACGAGAATATCCACCCATCCGTCGTTGTCCATATCGCGGAAAATGCCCTGCAAAGGCAAGCCGCCGACATCTACTCCGCTTCCGGCTGTGATATCGGTAAACACGCCCGTGCCGTCGTTGAGCATCAGCATGCTGGGCACGTCGTGGTTGGTAATAAAGCAGTCGAGGTCGCCGTCGTTGTCGATATCGCCAAAGTCGGCCGTCCACGATTGGGCGCCGATTTTGAGGTTGGCGGCTTCGGCGGCTTCGGTGAAGTTGTTGTTGCCGTCGTTGACAAACAGGGCGTTGATGCGCCGGGGGTCGGCGGGGTTATTCACGCCCTGGCGGCACTTGGCGATATAGAGGTCGAGGTCGCCGTCGTCGTCAAAGTCGGCCCACACGCTGCCGTAGTTGCCCGAGTTGTCAGAAGCCGGCACGGTGGCCATATCGATCCAGTCGTCGGCGGTGGCAAAATTGCCCGTGCCGTCGTTGCCCCAGATGCGGCTTTCGCCGTCGTCGTGGCAGCCGAAGGCATCCACCCAGCCGTCATTGTTGATGTCAGCAAAATTAGAGCCCTGCACAAAAAGAGTGGCGCCGGGCAACAAGCTGGAGGTGTAAATAATGGAATCCGTACCGGAGGCTTTGTACAATTTCATACCATCGTAGCGGCCGCCGGTGAGAATATCGTTTAGTCCGTTATTGTCTACGTCGGCAATACACAAACTCCACTGACTCATAGTGGATACCTGGCTGATGACTACGGTG
>JAEUUQ010000333.1 GCA_016787505.1 Saprospiraceae bacterium
GAAGAATGGGATTTGGCAGCGGAAGAACGCGATATGCAAAATAGACAACTCGACGACTGCATCCAACAATTGCCCAAGAGCCAGAAGGAAACCATCCTACTTTTTTATTACGAAGAAAAATCTTACCAGGAAATTGCCCAAATCAACAACCAACCCTTGGGACAGGTGCGATCCTTTATTCAAAACGGCAGGAGAAATCTGCGGATTTGCTTGGAAAATATTGGAAAACAAAGTGACCAAGTATGAGAACATTCGTCCAAAAGCATGGATTATATGTTTATATGATAAGACCTTCATAACTCCATATATAAAGATCTAACACGTTGTTTTTAGTAAGGGGGACGGTTGTCAGGCAGGATCTGCGCAAGTGGTGAGAGCCTGGCAACTTTTTTTTGTCGTTTTTTTTTGACGGGTATTGTAACTTTGTAACATGGCAAAACAAACGGAACATTGCCCTGTCAGTCGCTGGCAATTATTAAAAGGCCTGCTCAACAACCTGTCGCCCGAAGCTTTTCGGCAGGCGATAGCCACCCAGCCGGGTATTACCGTAATAGACGTGCGAACGGCGGAAGAATTTGCCGCAAATCACATTGCAAGCGCCGTCAATATCGACTACCTGGCCTATGACTTTTGGGATTGTATTGAAAAGCTCGACCCGCAACGCACTTACCTGGTCTATTGCCGAAGCGGTCGCCGCAGCGTGCGCGCGGCTACGCTCATGCGCAACGGGGGCTTCAAAGCCGTTTACCATCTCGACGGCGGTTATGCGAATTGGAATGATGATATTCCTTTGGCTACACGGTGACAAAACTCATTGCCTGATGTGATTCCCGTCACAATACGATATAGTCTTCCGGAAGTAATTTTGTCCTATCAAATTTGGAAAGTTCACTCCAGGGACAAAATATTCATTCACAAAAAAAGTATGCAACCTATGAAAGTGGAACAAATCTATACTGGCTGTCTAGCTGAAGCCGCTTACTACATCGAAAGCAAAGGCGAAGCGGTAGTAATCGACCCATTGAGAGAACCGGAACCCTACCTGGAAAGGGCAAAAGCCGACGGCGCCAAGATCAAGTATATACTCGAGACTCACTTTCACGCCGATTTTGTGTCGGGCCACCTCGACCTGGCCAAGCACACCGGCGCGACTATCGTATACGGCCCCACTGCCGTGCCTCAATTCAAAGCTCATGTTGCTGCTGACGGCGAAGTACTCAAAGTTGGCGATGTAACCATTACCGTGCTGCACACGCCCGGCCACACCATGGAATCGAGCACATTCCTGCTCCGCGATGAAAACGGCAAAGACTACGCTATTTTCACCGGCGACACCCTGTTTTTGGGCGACGTAGGCCGTCCTGACCTGGCCGTAAAAACCGACTTATCGCGTGAAGACCTGGCCGGCTTCCTATTTGACAGCCTTCGCAACAAAATAATGCCCCTTGGCGACGAGGTGATCGTATATCCGGGTCACGGCGCCGGTTCGGCTTGCGGCAAAAAGATGAGCAGTGATACTTCGGGCCGCCTGGGCGACCAGAAGAGACTCAACTATGCCCTGCGCCCCGACATGACGAGGGCGGAATTCGTGAAAGAAGTAACTGAAGGCCTTGTGGACCCCCCGCAATACTTCCCGAAAAATGCTATGCTCAACAAAATGGGCTACGACAGCATCACGGAAGTCCGCCAGCGCGGTTTGCAGGCTCACAGCGTGCGCGCATTTAAAACGGTATGGGAAACACAGGAAGCGCTCATCATTGACACGCGCAGCAAAGAAGATTTTGTAAAAGGATTTATCCCCGGCGCTATTTTCATCGGCGTCGACGGTAGCTTTGCCAGCTGGGTAGGCGCACTCATTCCCGATCTGCAGCAACCCATACTGTTTGTAGCCGATCCGGGTCGCGAAGAAGAGGTGGTAGACCGCCTTGCCCGCGTAGGTTATGACAATGCTATGGGCTACCTCGACGGCGGCATGCAAGCCTGGAAAGTTGCCGGAGAAGACATCGATACGCTGGAAGAAGTTACGCCAAAGGAACTGCTTCCGCTGTATAAGCAAGGCGCAGTCGTATTGGATGTACGCAAAACCAGCGAATTCAATGCCCAACACGTAGAAGGCTCTCAGAACTTCCCGCTCGATTTTATTAATAAAAATATGAGCCAGATCCAACACCATACGCGCTATTTCGTATCCTGTGCTACAGGCTACCGTTCGCTTATCGCAGCATCTATTCTCAAATCAAGAGGATATGACAACGTGGTGAATGTGATAGACGGATTAAAAGGCATCATGGAAGAAAAATTCCCGATTACGGAATTTGTTGAACAGTCTACTGAGCTCTGATTTGTTTGTCGGTTGTCGGTTATGGGTTGTCGGTTATGGGTTATGGGTTAATATGACAGTTTGTTAAAGAAACCGACAACCGATAACCGATAACATTTTTTTCCCTATCTTCTCTTGGTTTTTCATAGATGATCCTGTATATTTGCACCCCGTAAAAACAGTTAAATCAAAAAAATCGATATGCTGATTATTGAAGTTAAAGACGGCGAGGGCATTGACAAAGCGCTGAAACGTTACAAGCGCAAATTTCAAGATGCCGGTATCATGAGCCAATTGCGTACGCGCAAAGAGTTCAAGAAGCCTTCTGTATTGCGCCGCAACGAGGTTATCAAGGCGGTGTACAAGGAGCAGATGAAAAATAAAGCTGAAGAATAGGTTTTGTTGGTTTATGAGGGTTTATGAAGGGTTATGAGGGATTCCCAATAACCCTTCATAATCTTTCATCACCCTTCATCACCCCTCATTTCCCCTTAAACGACCAGGTAATCCTCATCCTGGCCACTTCCTGTCCGTTATTTTGTTGCACACCCACGGAGCTCACGGTTATCGTTTGCGCCTCCCCGCTATTCACGACCCGTTCTACCGCATTGATTATTTGTTGTCCTTCTTCGCAGGTAAACACGACCAGTCCTGTAGCTTTTTTTGTAAATACGGCTTCGACCTGCGTAACCAGCATCGACACAGGGCCTGAACCCCGGATGGCCGCCATGGCCAACAAGCCTGTCGACATCTCCGCCGCGCCGCATTGAGCGGCAAAATAGGTGGAGCGAAAAGGGTTTTGCGTAAACCAGTTGTAGGGTATGCTCACTTCTCCCTTTGTGGTGGTACAACTGCGCACCCTCAGCCCCCAAAATCCTGCCGAAGGCAATTTGAACCACAAATACAACCACATTTTCCAGGGTGTATTTATTTGTTGTAAAAAATGGACCACAGCGGGGTGGGCGGGGTTGAAAATGAATGTGGATTGTTTGTCCATAAGGATAATCGTTGGGGTAGCGTTTACCGCTACCCATTTTCGTGGTTGGATGTGGTTGGTGAACGGTGAACGTTCACCCTACCGGCACGCCAGGCGGCACGGATTTGCTCGCTGGTTTGGCGGGAGCCGTCGTGGCTCCATCCGGGAGGTCCGAAGATATAACCCAGGGCCTGGCGGAGGTTGCGCGAATGGACGACGTCTTTAAACATAGCAATCCACTCGTGAGTAGCGATCAGCAAAGGGTTATAGGTATGAATATTTTTAGTGAGTCCGTAATGCGGATGTTCTTCTTCTACCTGGAAAGTGCCGAATAGCCGGTCCCAGATGATCAGTATGCCCGCGTGGTTGCGATCGAGGTATTTGGGGTCGCTGGAGTGATGTACGCGGTGATGAGAGGGCGTATTCCATAGAAATTCAGCCCATCGCGGCAACTTGCCGATAGCTTCGGTGTGTATCCAGAATTGGTACAACAGACTGATTGCTTTAAGTGTAAATATCATGGCCGGGTGAAAACCAACCAGAGGCAACCACAACCAAAATACAAAGCCGCCGCTCAGCTCGCCGGTCCAGGTCTGGCGAAGGGCAGTGCCCAGGTT
>JAEUUQ010000337.1 GCA_016787505.1 Saprospiraceae bacterium
GTCAAGGCCGTTTTGATTTTTTGCCTTACCCAGCATGCCCATTACCACTGGCGCCAGAAGCCCCATCAATTGCATCGTTTTGCCCGACTCGAGGCCGCTCATCTGGCTCACCATGTTGGCCACTCCACCCTGGCGGTCGCCTAAAACGTGTTTGAGAATGCCAAGGCCGTTCACCGTGCTTTGGTTCTGCGGCTGTACGTTGCCCGTCAGTACATCTGAAAGGTTATCGAGAAGGCTGCCGTCGTGGTCGCGTTCAAGCGCATTGTTCAGCGATTGGGCCCCTTCAGGCGTAGAAGCATTGCGCGCCAGTTGGCTTACCAGAGTGGTAATGATGCCCTGAGCCGCCGTAGCCGTCTGCTCGCGATCAGCGCCGCCGATTTGCTGGCTGAGCTGATCTACAAGTCCGCCCGAAAGTTGTCCTTGTAGGAGGTCTATAAGATTCATCTGAGAATGTTATTGATGTAAAAAAAAGGAATATCCAAATATAAGCAAAAAAGCCGGTTATCCAACTTTTTTGCGATGCCACTTTATGACGCACTAGCTCTTGAAGGTCACATATCTTGACTACGTGGCGAATCCCAAATGTGCAATATCATCCTGATCTTTTGCACGATTAGATTTCATTTTCGCAAGAATTAGATCGTCAATATGTATTACTCTTACGGAAATGTCCTCCAACTGAATTAGCGTACTGTTTTGGAATGCGGACTCGAATTCAAGGCCTTTTAAGGAAGTCATTAGGTCAATACACACCGGCGGAACCCCAAATGTAAAAACATCAATTGCAGGGTTATTCAAAAAATTCTCTTCGCTCATATCAAAAACCGGCATACTAAATTCTTTGAATGCTTTGACAACCTTGTGATAATTTTCACTGGTTCTTCTTACCCATATATCCATATCTCCGGTTGTACGGGCATAACCATGAAGAATTACGGCGTATCCGCCTACCAGTATATAGTCTACATCACATTTGTCTAACGCTCGAATAAAATCCCTGAAATCAGGATTAAAGATATTAGACATTTTAATGCTGTTTCCTTGTAGAGAATACATTTCTATTCAAACGAGGCGGGTCGTCTAGCGGAAAATTCCAAGCTACGCTTATAAGATAATAAGCCGCACGGAGCCTCTCCTCTGGAGTCCTTGAGAGCCAATAATCGAGATGATCGTCGGCTTCTCTAAATGTTTGCGCTTTAAAGTGCGTTCTGTCTAGCCGAGGATAGTCCATATTATTTAATAATTAGGTAGCTGTTTAGTAGGGTTTAGCGCATGCGCAGTTTAGCTAAACCCAATCGCTAAACCCTACTAAACCCTACTAAACCCTACTAAACAGTTACTCTAAATTAACCTTACCAAAACGCGCGCCATCCTGATATTGCACAATAAAGGCATTTTCAAAACCTTTTCTGCTGCGCACATCGCGAAGCATGTTTTTGGCGTCTTCAGCTGTAAAATAATCGCCCAACAACACGCGTGTAAGTTTATTACCGCCTTTGAGTTTTTCGGTATCGAGGCGGCCGAGGGCTTGCACATCTTCAAATTTGCTGCTGCCGGCGTCGTAATTTTTCAAAGCGGCCAGCTGTATTTTGTAATACAACCCGGGGTGTTTAGGCGCCGAGGTGGTGTATTCCAGGTTGTCTTTGTCGGAAATACCGCGCGCGGTATACACATCACCGGGGATGCCAGGCTCTGATACCACGGGTTTTCCGCCTGGTTTGGGTTTAACGGTTCCCGCCGTTCCTGTATCGGGCTCGGTGGGTTTATCGGGCGTCACATCCAGCTTATCGAGCGTGAGTGGTTGGCCGTAAGTATAGGTTTGGGGATCGTTGGTGCTGAATTGGTAGGTGCCCGAAAGGTAGCCGTCGCGGGTAGCTTCTACGCGGAACGTGCGATTGGGCAACAACTCGAACAGATAAGCGCCGCTGGCAAATGATTTATTGATGAGCAGGTTTTCCGTGCCGTCGTCGAATACCTGGTAGAGGTACACATTTACATCTTTGAGCGGTTCGCCATTGGTTTTGTCGTATACGTTTGCTTTGAGCGTGATGCGACGACCGCCGATCGTAAATTCGAAAATATCGGCATTGCGGGTATTGGTTTTATCGCTGCCGAAAACGCGGTTGGATACCAGAAAACCGCCGAAGCCCGATTTCGATTTGACGAAAAAGAGGTCGTCGGCGCCGGAGTTGATCGGCAGCCCGGCATTTTCGGGTTTTACCCAGTTGGATTCAGAACCTCTCGATTTGAAAATATCGAAACCGCCGATAGAGGCGTGGCCGTTAGAGGCGAAATAAAGCATGCCCTCCTCTGCGTCGAAGAACGGGGTGATTTCGTCGCCCAGGGTATTTACCGAAGCGCCGAGATTGACAGGGAAGGTGAAGTCGTTGTCGTCGCCGCCCAGATCGCGGGTGACATACCACAGGTCCATACCGCCGCGGCCGCCTTCGCGGTTGGAAGCGAAGTAAAGAACTTCTTGCCCGCCTTCATGCGTAGCATACGGGTGGGTAGCTGTCATGCCGTTCATATTTACATAATCAGGCAGGCGTTCGGGGCTTGACCAGCCGCTATCGGTGCGTTTGATGACAAATATTTCGCAGCGCGTATTGAGGTCGTTCCAGGCCTGGTCGGCGTTGCAAATGGTGAAATAGAAACGCTCGCCGTCGGGAGTGAGGCTGCCGTTGCCGTAGTGACCATTCTGGATTACCGGAAAATTGGCCGGGATGGAGGCTTTTGTCCAGCTCTTGCCTTGTTTCTGGGAATTGTAGATGCGTGCCCGGCCTCCTTGTGCCGAAGAGAAATAGAGGAGGTCGTCAGCCATAGGAAAGGGAGCAAATTCGGCGGCTTCTGAGTTGACATTGGCGCCGGCAAAGCTCAACTCGATGCTACGGTCGGCACGGGAGGGCAAATCCAATCCCAATTCACAGCCCTTTATTTCGGTTTGAACAATTTCTTCGAGTACCGATTTGCCTTCGCCGGCATAGCTATCGATAAACTTTTTAAATTCCATTTTGGCCTTTTCGTACTGGCCGTCTTGCTTGAGGCTTCGGGCGTATTTCAGCCCTACAAGCGGGAATTTGTCGTTTTCGTCTTTCACATGTTGATAGGCTTCGGCGGCTTTGCGATAGTCTTTAATCATGTAGTAAGCCTCGCCTGCGTTAAAGATGAGCTCTTTTTTCTTTTGCTTCTTTTGCCAGGCTTTTTCGTAGTTTTCTGCTGCTTGCGCATAATTACCCTGTTTGAGTTGTTCATCAGCGGTACTGCTGAGTTTTCGCCAGGTCTGGGCCTGGAGGCCCGTCGCCAACAGGCAAGTCAGGGTTAACAGAGCGATTGTCTTGTTCATTGCGATAAGATTGTGTTAGTAAACCGTTTTGTGTGTTTATCCGATTAGGAGTGACTCAATAACCGGGGCAAAATACTGATGCTCCAGTTGTTGTACTTTTCCGGCAATTGTCGCCGGCGTATCTTCACTTCCGATGGCGCAAGATACCTGCAGGATGATGTCGCCTTCGTCGTAGTGTTCGTTCACGTGGTGTATCGTAATGCCGCTAGCCGTGTCTCCGGCAGCTTTTACGGCTTCGTGCACGCGACTGCCATACATACCTTTGCCTCCGTACTTTGGCAATAACGCCGGATGTATATTAACTATTTTACCTCTATACGCTTTTACCAGATATGGGGGCGCCAACCACAAAAAACCGGCCAATACGACGAGATCAATCGGGTATTGACCAAAATCTGTAAGCAATTGTTCACTGTTGTAGAAATAGTCGCGATTAATAACCAAAGTTTGGATGCCTTTGGATCCGGCCATGTCAAGTACAAGCGCATCGGGGCGGTTGGACACCACCACTGCCACCCTGATTTGCGGATGACCTTCGAAGTAGTCAATGATTTTGCGCGCATTGCTACCTGTTCCCGAGGCGAAGATGGCAATATGTTTCACCTTACTGTTATAATGCATGCGTGGTATCAAAGATACACTTTTTTTGGGGTTTATAGGTGTATAGGTTTATAGGTTTAGATGAAATAAACCCATAAACCCATAAACCCATAAACCGGCCAATGTGACTTTCGTCACGTATCCAAATCGCAATAGGGTGTAATTTTGCGGGCAAATACACGAAGTTCAAATGTCGATAAAGAATATTATACCTGCGCTGGAATGGCTTCCCAATTACAAAAAAGCCTGGTTGCAGGGAGATTTGTCTGCGGGGCTAACGGTTGGCGTAATGCTTATCCCACAAGGTATGGCTTACGCTATGCTGGCCGGTTTGCCCCCTATTCACGGCCTCTATGCCGTAACGGTTCCCCTGATCCTGTATGCCTTGCTGGGGACATCGCGGCAATTGGCAGTGGGGCCGGTGGCGATGGTATCGCTGCTTACGGCTTCGGGAATCAGCGCTCTGCAGCCCGCGGGGCCCGAGGCGTATCTGCTTTACGCGGTCACGCTGGCTTTTCTGGTGGGTATTATCCAATTCAGCATGGGCTTATTCCGGCTGGGCTTTTTGGTCAATTTCTTATCGCACCCGGTCATCAGCGGTTTTACCTCGGCAGCCGCTATCATTATAGGGTTGAGCCAGTTGAAACACTTGCTGGGCATCAAATTGCCCAATAGCGAACACGCCCACGAAATCGTTATTTCTGCCGCGCAACATATCGGCGAAACGCACTGGCTGTCTCTGGCCATAGGCCTGGTTAGTATCGCGGTGATCAAATACGCCAAGTATATCCACAAAGCGCTGCCGGGCGCTCTGCTGGCAGTGGTAGCGGGTATCCTCGCCGTCTGGGCCGGCGGTTTGGCCGAGATGGGCGTGAAGATAGTGGGCAAAGTGCCCCAAGGGCTACCCGGATTTTCGCTTCCCGCCTTTGATATGGGCACCTGGCAGGTGTTGATCCCTACGGCGCTGACTATTTCACTGGTCGGCTTTATGGAAAGTTTTGCCGTTGCAAAAGCCATCCAGGCCAAGCACAAAAATTACGAAGTAGATTCCAATAAAGAACTCGTCGGGTTGGGCGCAGCCAATATCGGCGCCGCCTTTTTCCAGGGTTATCCGGTCACCGGCGGCTTTTCACGCACAGCCGTCAACGACCAGGCCGGCGCCCAAACGGGCATGGCTTCGCTGATTAGCTCCGCACTGATCGTGCTGACGCTTTTGTTTTTAACTCCCCTGTTTTACAACCTCCCCAACGCCGTACTGGCAGCCGTCATTCTTGTGGCGGTGGCAGGTTTGATAGACTACAAAGAAGCCCTGAAACTGTGGCGCAACGACCGCTCCGATTTCTGGATGCTGCTGGCTACGTTTGTGATTACCCTTACGCTGGGTATCGAAACCGGCATCGGCGCCGGTGTGATACTTTCACTGGCCGTGGTGATCTTCCGCTCTACCCGCCCTCACGTGGCTGTGTTGGGCAGGGTGCCGGATTCCAATTTCTATCGCAATGTGGAACGATTTAAAAGTCTCGAACTTCGCCCCGATGTGCTCGTGGTGCGCTTCGACGGCCCACTCTATTTTGCCAACCTCAATTATTTTAAAGATAAAATAGACGAACTAAGCGCAGCCAAAGGCAACGCACTCCGGCTTATCGTACTCAATGCCGATAGTATCAGCCATATGGATAGCAGCGCCGTACACGCCCTCGAAGAATGGGTGAAAGATACCCGCAAACGAGGCATTGCCGTGAGCTTTACCAGCGTGATCGGCCCCGTGCGCGATGCACTCAGCCGCTGGGGATTGGTAGACGTTATCGGCGAAGACCACTTTTTTATGAGCAACCAACAAGCCGTGGATGCGTTTACTAAAAA
>JAEUUQ010000355.1 GCA_016787505.1 Saprospiraceae bacterium
CTTTTAGCTGATAACCGAAAAAAGGCGAATTGAGTGATTTGGATAAATTGAGGTGGGGCTGGAACATCCAGTCCGTTTGTGTGTCAAAAACCGTGAGGTTGGCGTGTTGACCCGGGGCGATGTGGGGTACGGGTAATCCCAACAACTGCCGTGGTTGTACAGCCAATTTGTCGACCAATTTCACCACGTCTAAGTCTCCTTCGAGGCTGGTCAGGGCAGTGGAAAAGGCGGTTTGCAGGCCTATTGCGCCGAATTTGGCGTAGGGATATTCCAACTTTTTGGCTTCTTCTTCCAAAGGCACGTGATTGGAAGTAATGCAATCTATCGTGCCGTCGGCCAATCCGGTCTTCAGGGCCGCTATGTCGACGCTGCCGCGCAGGGGCGGTAAGACCTTCAGATTGGAGTCAAAATCGAAAAGGGCTTCGTCGTCAAAAAAGAGGTTCATGGCGGCCACGGAGGCAGTGACTTTTAAGCCGGCAGCTTTGGCATCGCGTACCAACTGTACCGAGCGAGCGGTTGACAGGTTGTGGATGTGCACACGCGACTCAGTATATGCGGCCAACTCGATGTCGCGCTGTACCATCAATTCTTCGGCGAGCGGTGGTAATCCCTTTAACCCCAGCGAAGTACTCATTACGCCTTCGTGCATTTGCCCATTGGCGGCAATCGTATCGTCTTGGGGGTGGTTGAGTATGACGCCTTCAAATGGTTTCACGTACAACAGGGCGCGCAAAAGTAGTCCGGCGTGCTGAAGTGCTTGTTTCCCATCCGAAAAAGCAATAGCGCCGGAAGCGCGCATGTCAAGCATTTCAGTGAGTTCGCGGCCTTCGCAGCCGGTAGAGACGGCGCCGATGGGGTATATGTCCACAATATTGCCTTGCGAACGGCGCAACAAGTATTCCACTTCTGATTTCGACTGAATAGCCGGCGAGGTATTTGGGAAGCAGGCCACCCCTGTATATCCCCCAGCAGCGGCAGCCCTGCACAGGCTGTCGATGTCTTCGCGGTATTCATAGCCAGGGTCGCCGCCCTGGGCGCCGAGGTCGAACCAGCCCGGCGATACTTGGGCGCTGTCTACGGCTATTACGACGGCATCGGCATGGGCCTTCAAGGTAGCACCCATCTCGGCTATGACGCCGTCTGTTATCCGGATGTCGGCTTTTTGTTGGTGAAGCGGGCCGTCGGGGTCAATGATGACCGCCTGGCGAATCAGCACGTGCATCGGTTTCTTTTGTTTGTGCAAAGATAGCAATTTGTCGGGGCTGGGAGGGGTTAATTGGTTATTTGGTTATTTGAGGATTTTCATTTTTATCTGTTTAAAGAGAATTGGCAAAATGCTTAGCTTGCAATGTATTTGCAATCTGAATGCTAACTGCTAATTATCTTTATGCCCGATCCGTCCGCTGCATTGACCCAGGCTATTGTGCAACTCCTTCTGGAGGCGCCTTTTTATGCCCACGTTCTTGTAGGTATTAACAGGCGTTTCGATGAGGACTGGGCAGGCACGCTGGCGTTCGGCCTGTTTCAGGGCAGGTTTGAGCTAACGGTTAATCCGGCATATTGGCAGCAACTCAGCGCCCGGCAGCAACTCATCGCCCTCCAACACGAGGTGCTGCACCTGGTAGGGCAACACCCTTTTCGCATGCGGGATTTTGAACACCCCTTGCTTTTTCATATTGCCGCCGATTTGGCTGTGAATCAGTGGCTGGACCAGACAGCACTGCCCTCAGATTTCCTCGCCAGGGCTGATTTTCCTGAACTTGCATTCCCCGATAACGCTTCACTCGACGATTACTACGACCAACTTGTACTGGCCTGGCAAGCCCCCGGTCTATATCCGCAAAGTGCGGCTACGCTGCAACGGCTGGCCGAAGCGGGTAGTACAGCGATCGACAGGCACCGCTGGTGGGCAAGGGCAAATGCTGAAGCAAAGGCGAAACTCGACACCCTGTTGCTATTTGGATTCGCGGCGTGTAGCCCCCCGGATTTCGATGCCTTGCCGCCGGCCTTGCTCCGCGAAGTGACACACTGGAGAAAGGATACCAATTCATTTGTCGACTGGCGACGGGCGCTTCGCCTCGCCTGCCAGAGTAGCCGCCAAAGCCGCCTGGCCGACACCATAAAAAGACCTTCTCGCCGCTTTGGCACACTCCCCGGTTTGAAAATACGGCGCAGGCAGCGCATCTTTGTAGCGGTCGATACTTCGGGAAGCATTAGTAAAAGTGCATTGAGGTTGTTTTTTTCTGAAATACACCAGCTATGGCGTACCGGCGTGGAAGTGACCGTTATAGAATGCGATGCGGCGATTGGCCGGGTTTATGCCTACGAAGGCCGCCTACCCGAAAAAGCCGCCGGCGGGGGAGGTACCAGTTTTTTGCCTCCGCTGGCTTATGCTAACCAACACCGCCCCGACCTGATGATCTATTTTACCGACGGCCTGGGCGCAACGCCTCATCTGGCGTTGCGCTACCCCTTGCTGTGGGTGTTTACCCCCGATGGCGCATCGAAAA
>JAEUUQ010000397.1 GCA_016787505.1 Saprospiraceae bacterium
AATAGCGGCAACCTCAGTATTACTGCTGTGCCGATAAATGGCGATTGCGGCCAACCCGGCTCGATCCATGTCGGCATTACCGGCGGCACGCCGGGCTTTATGGTCATGTGGACCGGCCCCGTGTCGGGTATGGTTACTACGAACGACTATTTTTACAATATTAATAACCTGCCCAGCGGCACCTATACCGTGACGGTAAAAGACGCCAACAACTGTACGGATACAGAAGTGGTGGTAATTAACAATGCCGGTGGCGATCTGCAGGTAAGTATTATGCCTACCTATGGTGGGTGTGGTGAGTTGGGAGCTATATGGATAGATTTTCTCAACGGCACTCCGCCGTATACCGTAACCTGGGTCGGCCCGGTTTCAGGGTCTACTACGGTCAATGCGCTCTTCTATGACATCCCCGATTTACCCGGCGGCCAATACAAAGTGACGATCACCGATGTGAATGGCTGTATGTATATGGAGTGGGTGACGGTAATCACCGTAGTAGACAACCTTGGCGCAACGTTTACAGCTATCAATGGCGGCTGTGGCCAGCAAGGCGCTATCCAGGTGAATATTACCGGCGGCACACCCGCCTATACGCTCAACTGGAGCAGTGTGAATGCGAGCGGCTCCTTTACTACTAATAATACGAGCTATACGATCAGCGGCCTGCCCACCGGTATCTACGGTATTACAATTACCGATAGCAACGGTTGTACGGAGACGGGCAGCACGCAAATCCTCAATTCGCCCACCAACTTGAGTGCGCTGGCTACGCCAATGAATGGCAACTGCAACCAGAACGGCGCTATCATGCTCACCATCGGGGGCGGCACAACTCCCTACTCGATCAACTGGAACGGCCCCGAGTCGGGAAGCGCTTCTACGTCTTCTTCGAGCTATTTGATAGGCGACCTTAACCCGGGCGCATATTCTATCACGATTACTGATTCTGGCAACTGCAGCGCGGTGCGCTCTGCCCAGGTGAATGCCGATTCGCAAATGCCAGTGGCTGGTTTCAGTACAGCTACTAATATGTTGACGGCGAGCTTTACTAATATTTCTTCTCAGGGTACTTATTCGTGGAACTTTGGCGATGGCGGCGCCTCTACCCAAGTGAACCCGACGCATACCTACCAATCTCCCGGTGTTTACCAGGTTTGTCTCACAGTTGTGAATTCCTGCGGAACAGATACGGAATGCCATACGGTTACGATTCAAGCACCGCCCAGTGTGGTTATTCTGGACGTGGGTGAGGTCAGCGGTACTTCAGGATCTATCGTGAGTGTGCCTGTGACGATCACTAACTGCGATTTACTGGTTTCGCTGGCCGGTTCGCTCAATATCGATAACCCGCTTATAGCCGATATCGTCGGCGTAAGCGCAGGGGCCATCCTGCCGCAATACAGCCCGGTGAATAATACGTTTACTTACTACGACAACACAGGACAGGGCATTCCCGTCACCGACGGCCAGATCCTGTTCTACCTGCAGGTGCAACTTACCGGCAACCCCGGTACGTCAACCGACATTACGCTGGTTAATGCACCGCTGGCTATCGAAGTGGGTAGTATTGTAAATGGTATTCCAACTACCTTGGCATATCTGACCATTAAAGGTACGGTTACCATCAACTTTACCGGCGCCCTACAAGGCGAAGTAGCTACTTTCTGGGGAGCAGGTATTCCCAACGCGCTGGTGACGGCAAGCGGGGCTTTTTCGATTACCGCCCAAGAATATACTGACCAGAACGGACATTACTTGTTGCCCGATCTGCCGCTTGGTGAAATGTACGACATAACCGCAGCCAGGGATACCATGCCCGAAAACGGCTTGTCGACCTACGCCTTATTTATCGGTCAGCGCTTTATTCTGGGAATGCAACCGCCACAGATTTATTCTCCCTACCAGATTATTGCGGGCGATGCCAACTGCAACGGCGCCTTTACTACACTCGATTTGTTCATCATCCAGCAATTGATTATCGGCGCCACCGACGACTTCCTGCAGTGTCCTTCCTGGGTATTTGTGGCCGAAGGCGGCAATATGCCCATCAACTTCAACGCTTATAACGTATTCCCTTACCCGGAAATGGACCAGATGATGGTGATGCACGATACGCTTGCAGATTTTGTAGGGGTAAAAATCGGCGATATTCTCGGCCAGGCTAATCCCAATATGTTGCAAGGCGAAGACGACGTCGACGAACGCGGCAATGGCATACTCGAATTAGTCACCGCTAACCAAAGTGTCAAAGCCGGCGAAACCGTAGAATTAACCTTCCGGGCACGAAATTTCGAAGATATCGTCAGCTACCAGATGGGCTTGTGGTTCGACGCTTCTCAGCTGCAATATGACGGCTTCGAAAAAACCGGAAAAACCGAGTTTGCAACCGTAGCCGCCGGCGACCGCGAGTCGGCTGAAGGCCTCTTGCGCCTTAGCTGGTTTAGCGTTGATGGACAAGGCGTGTCGGCAAACAACACCGAATACTTGTTTACGGTAAGTTTCCGCGCCATCAACGATATCGAAAACCTGGAAGGATTACTCGAAATCCGCAGTGAAAACATGCGCACGGAAGCTCATAACACGGCTGCCGACCGATTGAATATCACCCTTGCTTTTGAATCTGCTCCGGCAATTACTACTGCGAACTACAAGTTGTACCAAAACGTGCCCAACCCCTTCAAGGGGCATACTACCATCAGCTTTGACCTGCCCGAAGATATGCAGGCCGAATTGCTGGTACACGATCAACTGGGCCAACTGATTCGCCGTACAGAAGATTCCTTCAGCAAAGGTCGCAACGATGTACAATGGCTTACCGAATCGCTTGCTCCCGGTGTGTATACTTACACTTTGAGAACCAAAGATTTTTCGGATACGAAGCATATGGTTATTTTGAGGTAAAAGTGGTTGTAAGTTATAGGTTGTAGGTTTGCATATGCGTGAAACCTACAACCTATAACTTACAACTTACAACAACCCCCTTCCCCCCAACCGATTTAACTATGGGAAAATCAATTTATTGGCTGGCCCTGGCAGCCGGCCTCTTTTGGGGGCAAGTAGCCCCGGCACAGACTATTACACTCAGTTTGCCTGATACTAGTGTACTTAATGGAACTACTCTTGCGCTCGACATCACTTGCACCGACTTTGACTCTATCGTCAGCATGCAGTTTTCTATCAACTGGAATACCAGCGTGCTTGATTACCAATCTTTTGAGCGTATCGACCTCGATTATGTGGCTATAGGCGACTTTCAAGCCGACGACGGTGAACTCCGCTTTTCCTGGTTCGATGTAGAGGGTTTCGGCCAGTCCTTACCGGATGGCAGTGTCGTTGTGCGTTTGATTTTTGAAGTAGTAGGCACTCCCGGTTCTTTTACATTGTTGCCCATTACCGATACGCCCCTGGCTATTCAAATTTTTACGGCGGGAAGCATGCCCGGACTTTACGATCCGGTTGCCCTGCAGCAGGACACAGGCCGGGTGGAAGTCATCTCTCCCGCCGATGTGGATGTCAGTGTTACCAGCGTGCGCTGTTTTGGCGAAAACAACGGGGCAATCGATGTGACCATTGCCGACGCACCTTCGGGCTATAGCCTCCAATGGACCGGCCCCGGCAATTTCACTGCCGACACAGAAGACCTGGCCGGTTTGGAAGCAGGCGATTATACGCTTTTTATACGCGATCAGGATGGACAGGTGATCTATCAGGTCACATATACGATTGTCGGCCCCGCTTTGCTAGTATTAGAATCGCTCGACGTTACAGACGCTTTTTGTGAAGAACCCGTCGGTAGTCTGATTACTTTTGTTTCGGGTGGTGTGATGCCTTATTCGCTGGATATTGGCAACGGTCCAGTAGCTGTAACCCAACTCTCCGGCCTTGTAGCAGGCAATTACGATTTGACGATAGCTGATGCAAATGGATGCCGTGTAGACACTTCGTTTGTAATTGGCGGCCCGGTGTCGCCCACCGTCAATTTATCAGATACCACTACTTTTTGCACCGGACTAACCGGTCTGCTCGAAGCCGGCGATCACAGCAGCTATCAATGGTCGACGGGTGAAACCACTCCTGAAATAAGTGTAACTGATGCCGGGGCATATAGCGTAACCGTAACGAGCAGCGAAGGATGCCAGGCAGCTGATACCACCCTCGTCGTATTCTCCAGCGATGTCAACCTGAGCTTTAGCAATATTGTCACCTTGCTTTGCCAGGGCGACTCACTGCAATTGCAGGTTAGTGGGGCTAGTACGTATACCTGGATCGATACATCGGGCACGCTCAGCGCACTCGATACCCCGTTCCCGTATGCAAAACCCCAAGTTACAACCACCTATACCGTAATTGGCGTAAGTTCTTGCGGAACGGATACGGCGTCGATCGAAGTAGAAGTATACCCTGTGACGGCCACGGCAGGCCCTGATACCTGTATCGGCCGAGGAGTGCCGCTGCAGCTCTACGCCTCGGGAGGAGAATTTTATCAGTGGGCCGACGCCGAGTATCCGGTCAGCAACCCATTTATTCCCAATCCCATGGTAGAACCGGAAGACAGCATCGACTATATTGTCACGATAGTTGATTCCAACGCCTGCGTGATTCGAGATACCATCAGTGTAATGGTGGGAACCAACCCGCTGGATATTACCCGTATTAACCTGATCACACCCAACGACGACGGGAAAAACGACGGATTGGACTTCGGCAGTATAGGCAAATACGGCCCCAACAGCCTCAGAGTCTATAATCGCTGGGGCGACCTGGTCTACCAAAAAGTGAACTATCAAAGCGACGACGAACGTTTTGACGGCACTTCGAAGGGACAACCGCTTCCTGCCGGCACTTATTATTATGTATTAGCCTTCAAGACGGGCGCCATCAAACAAGCGCTTACGATAGTGCGGTAATGTCTGACTTATGAAAAAACTACTGCTTCTATTTGTTTTAGTCCTCCCCTTGAGGCTTTGGGCGCAACAACTCCCCGAAAGAAGCCCCTTTGGAGAAACCGGTTTTTTGTGGAATCCCGCCATGACGGCTCCCTGGACCTACTATGAAATCGACGCCGGCTTTCGCCAGGAATGGCTCGGCTTTGAAAATGCCCCGCAAACCGCTTATCTGGGCATTCAATATCCTTTCGAAAAAGAAAATATGAGCCTGGGCGGCTATTTTATGCACGATGCCGTCAATCCTATCAAGACCAATACCTTTGCATTGACCTATGCTTACAAACTGGAGCCTGGGTTCAAGCGCTACGACCAACTTTCCATAGGTTTAATGGGAAGTGTTACCCACATATTTGTAGATGGCCTCGACATAGTGGTGAAAGATCCCGACGACGACTATGTGCCGGTGGGAGAAAACAACAAGTTATCGCCCAATGTAGGCTTCGGTGTGTTTTATATTTCCCAGGTGCGCGAGCCTTATAAAAAAAATGCCCTGTATGCCGGCTTGGGATGCGCGCAGTCGATCCCTTCAAATGTGATCTTCGATCAGACCGGCAGCTTGGGCAACTTCAAAAGAGCCTTGCACGGCAATGCCCTTTTTGGAGCGCGTATAATCAAGGAATCCATGCTGCTTGAACCCTCGATTTGGGTAAACTACAGCGTGGTGAACAGGCTCAATGTCAATCTTTCTTTCCGCATCGAGCAGTTTGACTCATTTTGGGCGGGCTTGACTTACACCACCAATCAAACCCTCGCCGTACAGGTGGGTTCGGTATTTAACAAGGGATTTGTAAAAGACGGCTCGTTGCGGGTAGGGCTGCTTGGCTCTTATAATATCGGTACTTTTGGCCAGGCTCGCGGATTGGGCTTCGAATGTTACCTTGCCTATCGCTTTGAATTGTAGCGAATCATTAAATTTGCTGCAATTCATAGCGATTATGTCTGACAACTCAACAAAAAAGCTAATTATCCTTGAAGCCGCTGCCCGCTTGTTTCGCGACAAAGGCTACTCAGCCACGTCTATGCGCGACCTGGCTGACGCGGTGCAGCTCAAGGCTTCGAGCTTGTACAATCATATCGCCTCGAAAGAAGAAATTCTTCAGACAATTTGTTTCGACAATGCCCATCGCTTCTTAGCGGGCATGACGGAAATTGAGCAATTGCAGGTAAGCGCAACCCTCAAAATCGAAGCCCTTATTCGACTCCATATTCGCATCGCCAGAGAAGACCTTACTTCGGTAACCGCTTTTAATGACGAGTGGCGACATCTCAGCGAGCCTCATCTCAGCAACTTCATATCACTGCGAAAATCTTACGAAGGCCGGTTTAAAGCTATCATAGAAGCGGGTATTCAGGCCGGCGAACTCAGACCCTTGCATGCTTCCGTGCTGCTCTATACGCTGTTTTCATCTGTAAGGTGGTTGTACGATTGGTTTAAACCCGAGCGAAGCCTGAGTGCGGATATGCTGGAAAGCGAAATCATTACCATATTGCTAAATGGCATGATATTGAAATAATGCCACATACAGGAACCCAAATTCCCTCTTGTGTCGTTATTGAAAGTATTAATAATAAAGTATGGACTTCTTCAACGTATCTATGCCTTACACTACGGTTCAGCCGGAAACCCTCGACGGACTGCTGGCCGATGGGTGGCGTATCCTAAGCAAAGGATTCGTGAGGCATAGCCATGCTTTAGCCGATGAATCAGAATTACCCAATGACGATAATTGGTGCCGCACAATCCCCGTTCGTATTCGCCTCAGCAATTTTCGACTTTCAAAAAGCCAGCGCCAGCTGATGCGTCGCAACAGCGATCTGCATGTCAATATTCAACCCATCCAGGTGGATGCCGATAAACACCTGCTTTTTAATAAACACTACCTCCAGCGGTTTAAAAAACTCAACGCTATCCACGTTTTTCTTCGGGCGGATTCGGCTACCAGCCCATGCGAAGGTATCGAGTTTAATGTGTGGAAAGACGGCAGGCTTATTGCCTATAGCACCATCCACGTGGGTCGTGAAGGGGTATCAAGTACGTATGCTTTTTACGACCCCGACGAATCCAACCGCAGTCTCGGCGTGTTTACCATGCTCCTCGAAATCAACTACGCCCAGCAAAACGGCAAGTCCTTTTATTACCCTGGTTACGTGTACGATAAGCCGTCGAAGATGGATTATAAAAGAAATTTTTTCGGTATAGAATATTACAATTGGAAAAACAAGTGGACCTCCTTCCAGCGAGGCACTACCCCCGAATTGCCCCCCGAGGTTTTTCCGGAAATCAGCATAAGCGATAAATCTCAGCAGTAACCCCCGTGTCACCTTGTTACTTTGTCACCCTGTTACCGAACAATACGAACGAATGTTCGTTTTTATAAAAAAGCCTTATATTTGTACCGTAAAAAAGCCACGGCAGCTATGAATGAGTTGACCTTAGAGCAAGAATTTCAGGCAAAAATCGATGCGGATCTCAAAATAGAGCCCAAAGATTGGATGCCCGATGCCTATCGCAAAACCCTGATCAGGCAAATCTCCCAACACGCCCACTCCGAAATTGTCGGCATGTTGCCCGAAGGCAACTGGATATCCCGCGCGCCGTCGCTGCGCCGCAAGGTAGCTTTGCTGGCCAAAGTTCAGGATGAAGGCGGGCACGGCCTCTATCTGTACAGCGCCACTGAAACGCTTGGCATAGATCGCGAAGATCTCATCAACGACCTGCACAGCGGTAAAGCCAAATACAGCAGCATATTCAACTACCCATCCTTGAATTGGGCCGACATCGGCGCTATCGGCTGGCTGGTTGACGGCGCAGCCATCATGAACCAGGTGGCCCTTTGCCGCACCTCGTACGGCCCCTACGCCCGGGCTATGGTGCGCATTTGCAAAGAAGAAAGCTTTCACCAACGCCAGGGGTACGAAATATTGCTCACTTTATGCCGCGGTACGGAAGTACAAAAAAGCATGGCCCAGGATGCCATCAACCGCTGGTGGTGGCCCTCGCTCATGATGTTCGGCCCGCCCGACTCGGATTCTCCCAATTCCGAACTATCAATGAAATGGCGTATCAAACGCCAATCCAACGACGAACTGCGCCAGCGCTTTATCGATATGACGGTGCCGCAGGCCGACTTCCTCGGATTGGTGGTCCCCGACCCGCAACTCAAATGGAATGAAGAGCGAGGCCACTACGATTTCGGACCTATCGATTGGGAAGAGTTTCGCAATGTGCTCAAAGGCAACGGCCAATGCAACCGCCAACGCATGAAAGATCGCATCAAAGCCCACGAAGAGGGCGCCTGGGTGCGCGAAGCCGCTATGGCTTATGCCGAAAAACGCAGCCGCCGCCAGGAACAAGTATCTAGCGTAGCTTAAATTATTATCAAGCAAAACCGTTGTCACTATGAAAAATAACTGGCCCTTGTGGGAGGTATTCATCCGCAGCAAAAACGGACTCAACCACAAACATGTAGGTAGCCTCCATGCCTCCGATGCGGCTATGGCTATCGAAAATGCCCGCGACGTGTATACCCGCCGCAACGAAGGCGTAAGCATATGGGTGGTGGAATCCAAATATATCACGGCTTCCAACCCCGAAGACAGCGACGCTTTTTTCGACCCGGCCAACG
>JAEUUQ010000449.1 GCA_016787505.1 Saprospiraceae bacterium
AAGATTTGGGGTATATATTCGTGGGGCTATCTTGCGAAGCTTACCCGTGTTCACAAGC
Source organism: Saprospiraceae bacterium (assembly GCA_016787505.1). Lineage (GTDB taxonomy): Bacteria > Bacteroidota > Bacteroidia > Chitinophagales > Saprospiraceae > JABWBR01. The sequence goes on from JAEUUQ010000449.1 coordinate 59, forward strand.
ATTGCAAGTCGCTTGCTGACGCTTGGGTCGCTTGATGAAAAGACGACTTCCTGGAGGCGAAAGGGTATGTTTTTTTCCATTAAGAGGTGTTGTATATTCAAAAATAGAAAATTTTTTCCATTAAAGTTTGATTTATAGAAAATTTTTTCCATTAATTTATTAACACAACCCCATGATAATGGAACTATCTTTAAGATCACAAATTGTGACCTTAGACGGGGTATAGGGAAGCATTTGAAAACGCCGCCATGCAAAGCGCCCCTCCTGATGTCCAGGCTCGGCCCGGAACTTTTGAACTAGGATATGTGGGATTATTGAAGGATGGGAAAGGATTTTTGATGTTTTTTCGACATCAAGCATTAATCATCAAACGGCCAACATCAAATTTGTCATTCCCGCAGGGAATCTGCACCTGTTACGCTTGCGGCGGGGGTGTCTTGCACATGATTTTTAGGATTTAAGGATGGACAGGATTGGGGGTATGCACTTTTTGAGAGAATACGACAAGCCCTGGAAGGGCGAGCTATTGGTAGAAAAAAAGAGAGCAGAACAAGAAGCTCCGGAGGAGCGAAATATTACACGGGGTTTATAGCGTTCTTACGGAGCGCGTGGGGAAAACGCGGTAGCTCCGTAGCGTCGGGTTTTATATTGACAACGGGGTAGTCTAAGTAAGACCTTATAAGTTTTCAAAACCTTATAAGGTCTGTACCCGGCATAACCAGTCTTACCATGCAGACCAAGACCATTCATGCATACTGGGGCAGCCAAAGTTGCAACCAACCGCCAACCCCTACCCCAAATACTCCTCCAACCTCTTCAACAAATCCCTAAACGGCGTGCCATTCACGCCCTGGATTTCCTGTTTGATTTTTTGCCGGCGCAAGTCTTCGATTTCATCTACGTAGACTTTGCGGGTTTCGTTTTTCTTGTGGCGCTCGTAGGCGTTGGTGATGGTAATGGGCATTTTGTCCTCTTGTAGCAGATGGCGGTCGTATTCGCCGATTTTGGTGAGGGCTTTGAAGGTCACCGGCAGGATGTCGACCAGGATGAAAAACAGGATGAGAAACCACTTGGTGAGGGCTACGGTGCGGCCGCCGACTTCGCGACTTTCGAGGCGCTCCAGGGCGATTTCGCGGGCCAGGTAGTTGTCGCTGTAGTTGTTCCTGAATTCTTCCAGCTTGGTGTCGCGGGTGCGCTCTATTTTGGCGATGGCCACGGCGTTGCTGTCGAGCTTGACGGCGTTTTGCGCGCGCAGGGCTACGATTTCTTCGTTGAGCAGGCCGATTTCGCTTTTGATCTCTCGCGAGCGCGGACCGTATTGTTTCATGCCGGAGGTGGTGCCGCAAAACATGGTGGTGTCTTTACCACTCATTTCGTATAAGAGCAACTTCTCTTTGCAGGCGCGCTCGGCGGTTTTGGCGTCGAGTGCGGCATTGAGCAGGCTGTCTCTGCCGCGCACTTTTTGCATGTCGAGTTCGTATTTCTGCATGATGGCTTCTTCCCCTTCGATTTGCATGGTGGTCAGTTCCTGTACCAGGCTGTCGTTGAAGACCAGTATGACCAAGGGATGGGAAACGAGAATGCCAATGCCTATCGAAAACAGAAGCCTGGTGAGGAAAACGGCAGAAAATACGTCGCGGCGCAGCTTTTCCGATTTTCGAAAGGTGGAAACGATGAACCGGTCGAAGACGAGCACGATGAAGCCCCACACGATACCGGCGAAGATGTATACGAATTTGCTGTCGGTGAGGGTGGAAACGGCGTAGGTCATGGATATCCAACCCAGCAGTGCGGGTACGACCACTAATCCGCCATAACCGCCGTGTTTGATGTGTTCAGATTGGCCGCAGCGGTCCAGGATCGACCTGTCGGAACCGGCGAGCCATACGAACAGGTCGTAGAGCCTCGATTTCATTGCTTAGCATTGAGGTAGACAATGTGGTTTCAGTCGGGCGCTTCTAAGCGATGAGGCTGCCGGGGCAGCTCAAGGTGCTACGAGGCGTTGCATCAAATAACGCTAAAAGTGGTTGATTATTACTGTTTTTTTATACCAACAGCCGGAGTTGTCCGACCACCTCGGCGCTGGTTTCGATGCCGCCCGGCGGTTTGGCGGAGGAGTGCAGCTCCTGCAGGGGCGCTGTCTGGAGCAAGAGACCCAGGTTGTCGGGGCGAATGCCGCCGCCGGCCATGATGCGCAGGCGGTTGCCGGCGTAGTCGATGTACTGCCTCAGCGCTTCGGCGCCCGCGGGTGCACTGGGGGCGCCACCGGAGGTGAGGATGCGGTTTACGCCCAACGCAGCCAGTTGGTCAATGGCCTCAAGCGGCGCGGTGCATACGTCGAAGGCGCGGTGGAAGGTGAAAGGAAGTGGGGCAGAGGCAGCTACCAGGCGGGCAGTGTGCTCATAATGTAGTTGTCCATCTGTTTGCAGCGCGCCGCAAACGATGCCGTCGGCGCCCATGATTTTGGCTTGTGAGATGTCTTCGAGCATCACTTCAATTTCGTGTTCGCTGTAGCAGAAGTTGCCGGCCCGGGGCCTGATGAGTACGAAGATGGGGATGTTCAGGGCTTGTCTTGTTTTGATTAGCATGCCGGCGCTGGGCGTCAGGCCGTCAAGTTCAAGGCCCATACACAGTTCTATGCGGTCGGCGCCGCCGGATTGGGCGGCGAGAGCGGAGGTGTAGGAGGCGCAGCAGATTTCGAGTGTTCGGGGCATATTTGGGCGATTATGTACCTTATTATTTGTAGCCAGAAGGGGCGATCCCGCATCAGGACGCCCCTTCTGGTTTGTGTAAACCCTCCCTCTTCCGACCTGTCGGTACGGGACTCCCCGACTTTTTTAATCGGGGCTCACTTCGTTCACTCTCACCCTCTTACTTGTAGCGGACCTTCACCGTTTCGCCAATCCAACAGCCTACGGTAGCGGTAACGCCTTCATTGACGCCGCGCATAAAACCTTCCTGACGATCAGGCAGGGCAGCGGAGTAATTGCCGATGCGTTCGTTGGCTTCGCCGGCCACGTCGCTATCGATGGAGCGGGCGTAAGCGTACTTGTCGATAGCTGCGATAATAGCCAGTCGCGAATTCCAGTCGTCGCCGCAGTTGCGGCTTGTTTTGGCGTACATATCGCCGATAAGCAGGTAGGGGCGTCCCCAGTTCGGGCGCAGGCTGGCGGCCTTGCGGGCGTTATCGCGGGCGGCTTGATACTGGCCGAATTCCCAGGTTTGGATAAAGGCCAGGCTGTAATAATATTGAGCCCTATTATCGTTATTGTTATCTGTTTCGATCGCTTCTTTATAGCGGGCTACGGCTTGCGAATATTTGCCTTCTTTTTGCAGCATAGCGGCGTCATAGCCGGGGTTTTTGGCGCGCAGCTCGCCTTCCAATTTGGCGTTGTAAACGGTAGCCAGTTTCTCATAAGTGTCGTGAATATCCTTCATAAACTGCGAGGTAGAGTCGCAGCCTTCCTGGCGGAGGGTAACGTAGATATATTTTACCGTTTCCAGGCTGTCTTTGCTTTTTTCGTAGAGGGGTAGAAGTTTGGTTTTGAAATATTCGCAATCGAACACTTCTTTTTCCACCTCTGCAAAATGTACCAGCATACGCGAGCGGCCGGCCTCATAATACTGGCCGTATTGCTGGTTATTTTTCACATTGTACTCAGCGATCTCGATGAGCTTGTCGTGATACAAGCGGAAATCTTCCTTGTTGAGTTGCTTGTTTTTGTAAAGGTAAACCATCACCTGGGCCATGGGGTCGAACACGATATATTCCGTATTATTGCCGCCTTTATCTACTGCTTTTTTGAACGTTTCCATCGTTTGAGCAGAATAGCCGAAGGTAGGCATGTAAAACATATCGTAGGCTTTGCGACCCAGGAGGAAACCTTCGTTTTGATAACACTGTATTTGCTCGTCATACAGACGCATCATAACCTCGCTGTATTCTTTTTTCTTAGCGGCGTCGGTAGTTTTGTTCATCATTGCCTGATAGAACAGACGGCCGTCGCTGTAGTGGGTAGCGCGTTGGCCGTCGGCGGCCGGTGCGATGTCGTAAGCTTTCTTCCAGCTTTCAAAAGCTGTATTGAACGTGGCATCGTCCATCTTTTCCAGATCGGCGGCCTGCTTGCCTTTCACATAAGGGCGGTAAACTGAGTGGGCGTCAAGCGCTTCCTCTTTTTTTGGAGAGTCATTCCAGGTCTTGCATTGGGCGTTCAGGGCGCCTGCAAAAACCACCACAACTCCTGCGGTTATTAGCAGATGCAATGCTTTTTTCATAACTAGTTGAATTTGCGTTTGAAAAACCATGAATTATCGTTTAAGGTAAAACCGACTGAAAGTTTTACATAAGTTTCCTGTAATACATCGGGCACACCGAATTTACCTACCTCGAAAGCCGTCTGGATAAAAGATATTTGCTGGCGTGGCATAATGATAGGGAATCCGAAGCCGAAAGTAAATCCGTACTTGGTGACCTGGTCGTTGGCGATGCTGCGGCCGTCAGTTTCGTGAAAAAGCCCGGCGCGGTAGTGAACTCGTTGCCAATAGCGGTTGTAAGAAAATACATTGGGTGTATACTGCATTCCTGCGGCGATACGCCGGCTATCCGATAGTATTTCCGGTTTGGCGTCGTTAGTATATTCGCTCCAGCGGGTTGCGCTGTATTCAATGCCGATACGAAGCTTGTTGACTTCTTCGTAGGTGAGGCCTGCGGTAAAAGAAGCCGGCATTTGTCCTTTTTCTTTTACATCCGAAGTATACAATATAGTATCCCTTACTGCTTCGGAAAGGAAACGGTAGTAATACCGGCTGCTATTTGTATTAAAGCCGGTAACCGGCCCGCCGTATGCACCCACGATCAGGCGTTTGCCCGAGGGAACGAGTTTGCCGGCTTTGTCGGTTTTTTTGAAATCGTACACGTATTGCGTGCCCAGCTGCCAGGTAAAACCGCTTACACTGATCTCGTCGAGAAATTCGGAATTATAGGAAAAGGCCAGGCTGTCAAAGTTAACCCTGCGACTATTTGTCAATTTGCCAAAAAGATAAGCCACATTGACGCCTGCCGAGAAACCTTTGTACTTAACGCCGTTGCCCCAGGCCAGTTTGTAGGTGCCTCCGTTGCCTTTAAGAGCAGTGGTTACCGTGCCGAAATCGGAGTCGAACTGTTTGGTCTGTACGTCGTAGCCTACCAGGGTGTATGGAGAGAGCGCGATGCTCATGCCAAAGTCCCATTTCGACTGTATGCGGTCGAGTGATTTGTTGACGGGGTTTTTGAGAGGAAAGCCCAGTGCCATGTACTGCAGGTTGCCGCTCCACACATCATCGCTTTTTTCATTGCTTTTCAGGTTGGCATATTTGGCATACAAGCCTACCTCAAACGACGTAGACTGCAGGTGGGGCAGTGCGGCCGGGTTGAGCAGGTTGAGCTGGTAGGGGTCGTTGATGGCGGCGCTCAAGCCGGCCATGCCTCCAAATCCCGCCACATATTGGTCGAGCGGATCGCCCAGGCCAAATCTAGACAGGGGGGAATTATTCTTCGGAATAATACTCGCGTTTTGGCTTTGCGCCCATAGCATACTGCCTGTACAGCAAAGCGCAACTCCCACAAAAACACTACGCCACTTGATTGACATTATATTCTAGTATTTTATTTAAACCGAACAAAACGAGTTCAACGTGCACAAATATCTGGCTTTTCATCATTTTTGCCAAAAAATCCGCATCGCCCCCCGTGAGAATTACTTGTATGGGGTCGTAAAAGGCCCTGCATTGGGCTATTGTTCCTTCTATTTCGAATGCCGCCCCCCACTGCGCGCCGTTGCGCATAGCGCTATCGGTGCTATAGCCGAGCCATAAATCGGTGGCATCGGGTTCCAGATCGGGCAAGCGGGCTGTAAAAGCATGCATCGCTTTCAGCCTCATGCGCACCCCCGGCGAAATATTACCGCCGAGGTAATCGCCGGCGCCGGTCAGGAGGTCAAAGGTAATACAAGTTCCCGCATCGATTGCCAGGCAATGTTGACCCGGGAAAAGCGCCAGTGCGCCTGCCACGGCTGCGAGTCGGTCTTTACCGAGCGTTTGGGGTGTGCGATATAGGTTATTAAATGGTAAAGGTGTTAGATTGTTGAGTGGCAAATAGTAAAAA
>JAEUUQ010000464.1 GCA_016787505.1 Saprospiraceae bacterium
ACTTCAAAAGGAAAATAGCCTTCGGGGGCCACAATGGGGCGGCGTTGCACCTTGCCCGATACGGCCGTGGCTTCGATGTAATAATGAACCGTGGTACCGGCAGCTTGAGCAGGAATAGCGGCGATATAGCTATCTGCTTCAGCTGATAGCGTCATAGGCAAGCTCGTATAGGGTTCGCCTTCCGCCGTGCGGTAATACAGCGTGGCGGAAGCAATGCCGCTGCGGTGTTTGATAATGGCTTGTACGGGGTATTCGCCGTCGGTTACGTACGTATCGCGCAATCGGGGATGCGCTATCCAAAGCGGGTCATGGACGCCTACCGACTTGGTAATGCAGTGAATGGCCCCGAGCGCCGAGATCATGCCGTCGCAGTCGATGCCCTGGATATTGTACCCGGGCAGGTTTTCGCGATAAACGCGCAGCGCCACCGTATCGTATTGGGGGTCGTAGATCGGTACGATAATCGTTTTATTCACAAAAACAGAATTTGTAAATGTGCGGTACACGCCGCCGTTATCGGGGTACAGTCCGGTAGCGCCCGGCGGCATCGGCAGGCGTTCGATGCGGTAATTATTGCCGAACGGCGTCGTAAAATTGCGGCGCAGGTATTCGATGTTGGCTTCGATTTGGGGGCCGTCGGCGATGCCTTCAGGGTATTGGCCCATGAGGATCGTCTCTTCGTCAATCACGCGCATATGCATATCGAGGTGGTGGATGCCGTCGTAGGGCAGCTTGCGGAATTTGACGTATTGGTTTACACCCAAAAAAGTATGGGCTACGGAATCGATATAGCGCTCCGATTGGCCCGAATTTTCCTCCAGCAGCAGGTCGGAGGAAAAAGCGGTGCCCATGCCGTCTACCAGGTGGTTGCCGCCGGTATGTACCAGGGCGAAGGGTTGGGCGGTAGCTTCGTAGATGGGCAGGTTGAGGTGTTCTGCAATGGCCGCGGGCACGGCGTCGTCGAGGGGCCTGGGGCGGTTGTAGATCCAGTCGGCGATAGCCAGGCTGTCGGTGTCGTTGAGATAAACTGCCCAGGGCCCGTAGTCGCGCACCCACACAGAATTGCTGGGGGCCTGGACAAACACCACGCTGTCGAGCGGGATATTCGACAAGGTCAGCGCTCCTTCTACCTGGGCGGGGTTTTGAGATATGATGAACACTTTGCATTCATTGACGGCATGGCGCACGATTTCGGTGAGGACAGCGGGGTAGCTGCGCCAGGTGATGATGAGCGCCTGTATTTCTTCCCATTCTCCCATGGTGCGCACGGGGCCCGGAGGAGGCGCCTCGGTAAGGCTTTTGGCCGGTTCGGTGCGCTCGGCGAGATAAGAAGGCATTTGTCGCATCTCGTCTTGCGTGCGGTGATGGGGTAGGGTTGGGGCTTGCGCAGACAGTTGCGCGATATAGGCGGTCGTCAATACCAGGGTAATGAGTATAATTCTTTTCATGCCTGTAAATTTGCGTTTTTTCAAAAAGGCCAATAAATATAGGCAAAACGGGGAAAACAAGTTCGCTTAATTGCGGTTTAGTCATTTACCGGTCAGACCGCATGCAGCGGTCTGACCGGTTGCAGATGCTAAAAATAGCTTACCATCCCATATACAAATACGACTTGCCACCGGGACATCGCTTCCCGATGGTCAAATACGAATTGCTGCCCGAGCAGTTGTTGTACGAAGGAACGGTGAGCGAACGCCAGTTTTTTCAACCCGAAGCGCTACCTGAAGAAGTCCTGTTACTTACGCACGACGAAGAATACTGGCAAAAGTTAAAAAACCAAACCCTTACCGCCAAGGAGATCAGGGGCATCGGCTTTCCTATGACGCCCCATCTGGTACAGCGCGGCAGGCATATCGCCAACGGCACCTTGCAATGCGCCCTTTACGCCCGTCAATACGGCGCTGCGCTCAATATTGCCGGGGGCACGCACCACGCTTTTAGCTATAAGGGAGAGGGTTTTTGTGTGTTTAACGACATCGCCATCGCCGCCAATTACCTGCTGCACGAAGGACTGGCTTCGCGCATATTGGTTATCGATCTCGACGTACACCAGGGCAACGGCACCGCGCAGATATTCCGTCACGACCCGAGGGTATTCACCTTCAGCATGCACGGGGCGAAGAATTACCCGGTGAGAAAAGAACAGAGCAGTCTCGACATCGGCCTTCCCGACGGCGCCGACGACAACCATTACCTCCGCATCTTGCGCGAAACGCTACCCCGCCTGTTCGACGATTTTCAGCCCGACATGGCGTTCTACCAGTCCGGCGTCGACGTGTTGGCCAGCGACAAACTGGGCCGCCTCAGCCTCAGCCTGTCCGGCTGCAAAGAACGCGACCGCCTGGTGCTGCACACCTGCAAAATCAACCACGTCCCCGTAGCTGTGAGCATGGGCGGCGGCTACTCCGACCGGCTCAGCCTGATCATCGAGGCGCACGCGAATACGTACCGGGTAGCGGGGGAGGTGTTTTAACGTCTAATTATTCTGAATTCGTTTTTGTTCAGAAGAAGAACTGCTGCTCCTGTTTTCCCGGTTTTTGATGAATTGGTTGCCGAACTTCCAGGTTAGCCGGCAATTGTAGACCGGGGCTTCCCATTTTGAAACGATGTTGAAA
>JAEUUQ010000494.1 GCA_016787505.1 Saprospiraceae bacterium
TTGGGCGCCCAAAAAGAAGTGGGCTACACAACTACGCTCAAGCAAATGCAGCGCATGTGCGAAAAAGGTATGTTAATCCGTACCGAATCGGGCAAAACCCATTATTACACGACGGCGGTAAAAGCCCCCCAGGTCAGGCAGACGGCGTTTAGCCACTTGCTCGAAAAGGTCTTCAACGGCTCGGCTTTCGATTTGCTGATGCACGCCATCGGGCAGGGCAAACCCAATCCCGAAGAAATCGAAGCCCTGGAAAAACTCATTCAGGAAAAGAAAAAACAACACAACAATGAATAATCTGTCATCTGTCGAGTGGGTGCAGGCTATTGGTTGGACTTTGCTGCACGCTTTTTGGCAACTCGCCCTTATAGGAGGCATAGCCTGGTTGTGGTACCGCCTTACCACTTCACAAAACCCCGGCAAACGTTATGCCGGCATGGTGTTTTTTTTGGTGCTGTGTCTCTTTGTCACGGGTTATACTTTTATCCGCCTTTGGTGGGATTTTGATTTATCGCAGGAGGGTATTATGGTTGCCGAACCAGCAGCTACTGTGCAAATGCCAGGGCCGGATACGGACGGAGCAAGTACGCCCGCTTCGTTATCGGGTTGGTTGAATGCCCATTTACACTGGCTCACAATAGGCTGGCTTTTGGGAGTGACCCTGCTGGCACTACGCGCTTTTGGGGGATACTTATTTCTGCAGTATTTGCGTGTAGAGGGCGCTCAAATGCCTGATGCGCGCTGGCAAATTCGCTTCGAAGCCTTGAAAAAGGGAATGGGCATCAACCGGGCCGTACAATTACTCGAATCGGCCGTTGTAAAAGGGCCGGTCACTTTTGGATACTTCAAACCGGTCGTATTGATCCCGGCAGGGTGGTTGGCCAACTTCCCCCCCGACCAACTGGAAGTCCTGCTTTTGCACGAATTGGCCCACGTTTACCGGCGCGATTTTGCGGTCAATATATTATTGTCGGCAATAACGATTTTGTTGTTTTTTCATCCTGCCGTACACTGGCTTTCCTCCCGTATTCGCGAGTTGCGCGAGGAGTGCTGCGACGACCTCGCCCTTGCAGGAGGCGCCGATCCTGTTATTTATGCAGAGAGTTTGATTGCTATTTTTAATAAAAAAAATCTTGCTTTAGCCATGAATGCCACGTCCCACTCAAGCCATTTCAGCCAACGTATCCGCCGCTTGCTAACTCCGCCGGTAGCTGAACATGCCGATCGCTTTCATCTCATTCCCGTAGTAACTTCGTTTGCCCTGCTGGCCGCCGTGCTGTACGCCGGGTTCCTTCAGGCTCAAACGCCCGCTGTCAGCGTAGCCGCCGATAAAATGAACGTACTCTATATCGGCGTCGATAATCCGCTCACGGTGGCCGTAGCCGGCGTGCCCAGCGAAAATATACGGCTCCAAAGCAACGAACTTACTTTGATCGATAAAGGCAATGGAAACTTTGTGGCCCTCGCCCGGCAACCGGGCACTGCCACTATTAGCGTGGAAGCCAACAATCAACCCGTCAAGCAACTGCAATTCCGCGTGAAACGAATCCCCGACCCGATGGCTGTATACAATGACCTCACGAGCGGCGCTATTACCGCCGAAGATTTCAAAAAAAGAGCGAACCTGAGCGTAGCGCTTACCTCCGATTATGAAGGTATGTCCTGCCAAATCGCATCTTTTAGCCTCATCAGGGTGCGCCCCAAAGAAGACGCTATCGAGGTTTTCGTGCGAGAAGGAGAGGTAAACGAAAGAGCCAAACAATTGATCGAATCGGCAGCCCCCGGCGATTTTTATTATTTTGATACTATAAGGGCCAAATGCCCCGCCGGCGAAAGACCCCTCAACGCCCTGGTTTTCAGGATTGTGGAGAAGTAATGTGGTTGTAGGTTGTCAGTTGTGGGTTGTGAGTTGTCGGTTTATATGAACTGACAACCCACAACCCACAACCGATAACACCCCCTCATTCTACCCTATACGGAAACGACTTTCGGAATTGACTGGTCATCCGATTCGCCGTCTTTATGGAAGATTGAGCCAGGTCAACTCTAATTGTGGTTGCATACTTCCACAACGGGTCTTTCAACTCTTTGCCGAAAATATGGGCGTTGATGGGTAAATGCTCTTGCATCGATTCCATAGGCCAACCCATAAACGCAGAGGAGGCTATGGCCAAACCAGGATCATATTCACTTCGGGATTCACCCATGACGCTTATCAATACAGCGTCTACGTCCAGGATTTCCATTGCCTCATGCGGTTTTAAATCCCGTATTCCCCGCAAGGAATATCCGGCCCGCTCAAAACGGGCTGTTACGGTATCCGTATCCATAAAATGAACGGAGTAAATATTTTTGGCTTCTTCTTCCTGAAAGTAGTTATACAAATTGCGCTGCAAACGCATACTGTACCGATCTTGCAAAGCATAAAGGGAGTCTAGCGGAAGTTTTCGCGTATTGCCGGTTCCCGTCCAATTAATAATAGGCGGCAAGATGGCTATGACACGGTGAGAGTTATTTTCTTTTAATATGCTGTGAACAGCCGATTTGTAGTGAAAACAACCGGTGCCAAGTAGTAAGATTAGCAAAGGGAAAATTGCTTGCGTTCTCATATTGATAATGTGTTTTTATATGAATACACATTACCCCCCCCTCGTTACAATATAAATGATAATAATTAGAAGACTATCAGACTTTGAGACTGTCAAATCGCAAGCGCCGATAGTCCCAAAGTCTGATAGTCTGATAGTCCTACTCACATCCCATATCCATTCTCGACAGCGGGTCGTTATTCGGGAAACAATTGCCCGACAAGATCTGGTCGGGAGCATACCGCTTCAGATTGGGATCGTACAAGCCGTTTTCCAGAAATTCTACCAGATCGTCAATCTCTTTTTCGGTCAATCCCAGCGGTGTGGTAAATAGGGGAGTGATCTGTTCGGCAGGCACGCCCGGATTTTCCGGTATGCCGTTATTGAAATATTCTACTACTTCGCGCAGCGAGGTTTTGCTGGCGCCATGGAAGTAAAATCCAATGCCTTTCATGTTGTACAACTGCGGTACCTTGAATTTGTGCATGTCTTCCGGTCTGCCGGTAAAACCGCCGCGGCCCGTATTTCGCTTGTCTTCGGGGCCGGTGCGGAACACATGGTTGCCGTGCTCCTGGTATAAATTATTGACGCCCAGCGCAAAAAACTGGTGCGGACTGCTATTTAGCGAAGGACTGTTGTGGCACCTGTTGCATCCCGCTTTTCCAAAAAACAACATAGCGCCTCTTTTTTGCTGCTCTGTCATCGCATCACGGTCGCCCTTGAGCCACTCCTGGAAAGGCGCCTGATTGGTCAGTATAGTGCGAAAATAAGCGGCTATGGCAAAAGCGGCCGTCTTGAGTGTATAACGCTCCGAAACCGGAATTTCAGGGAATGCCTCGTCAAACATGGCCGTATAACCCAGCGAATCTGTGACGGCTTTGTTCACAACCTGCCGGTGTACGATCAATGCCCGCTCGTTGTTGGCCTCTAATCCCATCACGCCCCTGAAGTTGATCTCCACCAGCGTATCCTGATGCCAGGCCGATTCGGTGCCTTCATTTACATTAAAAGAACCGAAAGTGCCCGCCCACAAGGCATTGGTCACATAAGCCGTATTGATGGTAGGCAGCGGCCGGGCGCCCTGCGCATCTACTTCGTCACCCTGGTAGTGCGGGTTTTTGAACCGCCCCTCACCGCTAAAACCAAACCCGATAGCCCCGTCGGCAATGCCCTGGAAGCGCCCGGCGGTAAAGTTCCTTTCGGGAATGTGGCAGCTACTGCACGAATAAGCCGATTTGGATTCCGAATAGGTCGGCTCTAACCCGATTCCAGTTTCAAAAAATAACATTTTTCCCAATGCTACCTTTTTTGCAGTAACGGGGTTCTTCGAATCCTGGTTGGGCAAATTCGCGTAGTCGTCGCTTTTTGGTAAAATGTATCGCTCGCTGTCTCCCAAGAGACTGAGCAATTCTAAATCTAATGGGGAGTATGTGTCGTGGGTGCAGGCAAATACAAATAGAACGATGCCGGCAAATACAAGGTAGATTTTTTTCATGAGACTGATACTTTTCCTGTTATTGAATACGCTTGTAGCATACGTAAATATGCAGGAAATGTTTCATGAAATAAAAAAAATAGATTTTACGACTGTACGACAAAAAAAACATCTACTTCGTACAGTCATACAGTCGTAAAGTCGCAAAGTCGTAAAGTCGTAAAGTCGTAAAGTCGCAAAGTCGCAAAGTCGCAAATCACTCCGCCGCCAACTCCGGATTCTTCTTTTTACCAAAAAGGCGTGCAAAAAACTCCTTCACCTTGTCGGCGAATATGTATACCACCGGCACCACTACCAGCGTAAGAAACATCGAACTGGTAAGGCCTCCGATGAGTACCCAGGCCAGGCCGTTTTTCCACTCCGAACCGGCGCCTTTGGCAATAGCAATAGGAATCATACCGATTACAAGCGCCAGGGTGGTCATGAGGATGGGCCGCAAACGGGCGCGCCCCGCTTCGATGAGCGCACTATAAGTATCGTGGCCTTCTTCTTTCGATAATATCGCGAAGTCGACCAACAAGATGGCGTTTTTGGCCACCAAACCGATAAGCATGATGATACCCAGGATGGTGAAGATGTTCAGCGTTTGCATGGCCAATGCGAGCGCCAGCAAAGCGCCTACCAGCGCCACAGGCAACGAGAACATAACTACCAGCGGATAAATATACGAGTCGTATAAGGCCACCATGATCAGGTATACAAACAGGATAGACGCCAAAAAGGCCAGCCCCAGGCTCGAAAACGACTCCGCCTGGTTGCGCAGGTCGCCGTCGTATTTGACGGATACGCCTGCCGGCGGCGGATTTGCCGCTACCCACGCAGTAATTGCCTCGCCAATTGTACCCGAAGGCACGCCCAATACTTTCGACTGTACTTTTACGGAAGGAATGCGATCGGTGCGCTCCAAACGCGCCGGACCCGTAGTGGGTTTTATTTCGGCAATCTGGCTCAATTTGATGAGCTGTCCGCGTGGGTTCATCACGGTCAACTCGGCAATATCTTCCGCGTCGCGGCGGTCAAATTCGTCGAGCACGATATTGATGTCGTATTCGTTGTTGCCGTCTTTGTATTTGGCGTCGGTATTACCACTGAAGGCCGTTTGCAGGGTACCGCCCACCATGGCCATCGTGAGGCCCAACTCCGACAAGCGCTCGCGGTCTACCTGTACGCGCACTTCGGGGTTGCCTTCTTCGAGCGACCACTCGGGCTCCAGCGTGCCTTTGATCTGCTTGAGTTTAGTGAGCATTTTATCGGCATACGCTTTGGCGTCTTCTATATCGGCGCTGCTCATGATGATCTGGATGGGCGCGTCGTTGGCGCCGCCAAAGAAGGCTACTTCGCTGGAGGTGACCTCTACGCCCGGCAACATGCCCGTGAGCGCGTTTTTGGTCTGCAACGAATACAGCGCTGTCGATACCGAACGCTGTTCTTTGGGCACCAGCTTCACGTTGATCTCGGCGATGTAGGGGCTGCGCTGTGCCGAGGCAAACCCCGATTTGGCGCCTACGGAGGTAAACAAACCGGTGACTTCTTTCTGATCAAAAAGGAAGGCTTCTATTTGTTGCGTCACCTGGTTGGTCTGCTGTATGGTGGCGTCTTTGGGCAATTCCACCTGGATGATAAACTCTCCCCGGTCGCCGTTGGTGATGAATTCGGAGCCGATGAATCCTTTTGTAACCAGAGTAAAAGAACTCAGAAATAACGCGCCGGTAACAATTAATACAATGGCCTTATGGTTTAACGACCACCGCAAAATGCCTACGTACCCCTCGGTCAACTTGCTGAGACCCCGCTCAAAGCTGCCGAAAATGACGCCGCTGAAACTGCTGTCGTCAAAATGCTCTTTTCGCGAAAAACGAGCCGCTAACGCCGGCGTAATGGTGTACGATATCAGCAAGCTGAGCAGGGTAGACATCACTACTACCAGCGAAAACTGCCGCATGATGTTGCCCACGATGCCGGAGGTAAGAGCCAGCGGGAAAAACACGACCACGATCACCAGGGTAATCGACAAGGCCGCCAGGAAGATCTCTTTGCTGCCGTCGAGCGCAGCCTTCCGGCTCGGCTTGCCCATCTCCAGGTGGCGGTAGATGTTTTCCAATACCACAATCGAGTCGTCTACCAGAATGCCGATTACCAGCGACATGGCCAGCAGGGTCATCAGGTTGAACGTAAACCCGAAAACGTACATACCTACAAAGGTAGTGACCAACGAAACCGGAATGGAGATCAGCACGATGCCGGCGTTGCGCAAGCTGTGCAAAAACAGCAACATAACCGCAGCTACCAGTACGATAGCCAGGAAAATATCTTTTTGTACGGCATCAACCGCTTCGATGGTAAAATCGGAGGTATTGTTGGCTATCGAAAATTGCAGCCCTTCGGCTTTGTACTGCGCTTCCAACTTGGTGAGTTCTTTTTTCACCGTTTCCGTGACGTCTACCGCATTGGCATCCGATTGTTTGAGCACGTACATACCGATGGAGCTGATGCCGTCTACACGGTTGATATCGGTGATTTCTTTTTCCGCATCCACAATCTCCGCTACTTCGTGCAGGTGAACCGGAGCGCCGAACTGATTGGCCGACACCACCACGTTGCGCAGGTCATCGAGCGAGGTAAATTTGCCCGCCAGGCGGATCAGCACCTGGCTGTTGTTGTCTTTGAGCTTGCCGGTGGGAAAGTCGAGGTTGGCCTGCTGGATGGCTTGTTGCACCTGAAACAGGGAAATATTGAGTTGTTCCAGTTTGTCTTTGCGAATATTGACGCGTATTTCGCGCTCCTCTCCGCCGATAAGGTTGATCTGCCCTACGCCTTTGATCTTCGACAAACCGGGTTTTACGCGGTCTTTCATCAGGTCGTAAAATTTCGTAGGCGGCAGGGTAGAGACGGCGCCGATATTCATGATGGGAATTTCGTCGCTAGAAAATTTGGAGATCAACGGCGTCTGCGCGTCGTCGGGCAGGTCGTTTTGTATCTGGTTGAGCTTGCGCTGGGCATCCTGCAACAACAAGTCGACGTTTACCCCGTCTTCAAAGTTGACCAGGATGACGGAGTAACTCTCCAGCGAAGTAGCGTATATGTCGCGGATGTTCTCCAAAGACGACAGGGCATCTTCGAGTTTCCGGGTTACGGAGTTTTCTACCTCCGCCGGCGATGCGCCCGGGTATACGGTCGCTACCGTGATCAACGGCGCCGAAAATTTGGGAATCAGCTCATAACTCAATTGCTGAAAACTGAAAAATCCCAATACCATCAATATGGTGAATATGACGACTAATATCGATGGGCGATCTATGCTTAATTTTATCATGGCATTTTTTTTGTTTGGTGACGTCCCGGGAAATTCTTGGTTGGTGACGTCACGGGAAATTCTCAGTTGGTGACGTCCCGGGAAATTCTCAGTTGGTGACGGCTTACGGTCGTACAGTCGTACAGTCGTACAGTCGTACAGTCGTACAGTCGTACAGTCGCTACTCCACCACCTTCACCTCCGCGCCGTCGCTCAGCCCCGATTGGCCCGAGCGCACCACGGTTTCGCCGGCAGAAAGGCCTTCGAGCACCTCTACAAAGTCGCCGTAGCTTTCTCCGGCGCGCACCTGGCGAATGCGGGCGGTATTTTTATCTACTACGTAAACTTTGCCGTCGAGTACGCTGCCTACGAAGGCGCTGCGCGGGATGGCCAGCGTAGCTACCGGGGCAGCAGCAGAGAATTGGGCTTTGCCGTTCATGCCCGCCTTGATAAGGGTAGCGCCGGCATTGCTTACCTCTATGTGCACGGGGAAGCGCTTGGTCATGTCGGCTTGTACGTCGACAAAGGTGATGACGCCGCTAAATTCGCGGCCGCGGGCTACATCGGCGGTCACTTTCACGCGCTGACCCTTTTTTACGGTCACCACCTGGTCTTCGGTAAGAAACACGTCAAGTCGCAGCGGACTGATGTTCACTATGCCGGCCACAGGTGTGCCCGGCGCCAGGTAAGAACCGTCTTCGATACGCATGTTGTTGATCGTGCCCGAAATCGGCGCCTTGACGTAGGTGTCGTCGATGCGCTTTTGCAGCGACTCAATGCCTATTTTCAGGCTTTCTACGCCCGTTTTGGCTTCGTCGTATTGCTGCTGCGTCACGCCGCCGTCGTTGATCAGATTGGCCAGGCGGGCCAGGTCTTTCTCCGCTTTTTGCAGGTTCAGGCGGTTGATTTTCATTTCGTTTTCGAAATATTTATTATCAACTACCAACATGACCTGGCCTTTTTGCACGTAAGTGCCATCATCAATCTTCAGACTGGTAATGCGGCCGTTTACGTCGGAGATCACCATGACCTGCTTG
>JAEUUQ010000497.1 GCA_016787505.1 Saprospiraceae bacterium
ATTACGAATGTTTTTAAATATTATTAAATTGATAATTAAATAATTATTCGTAATTCGTAATTCGTAATTCGTAATTCGTAATTCGTAATTCGTAATTCGTAATTCGTAATTCGTCATTTAACAACTTAATAATATGGCTAAAGGATTTCTCATTGATATGGACGGAGTCATTTACAGCGGAAATGAACTCATTCCCGGCGCCGACCATTTTATTGCTCAATTAAAAAAACGGCAAATTCCTTTTTTATTTATTACCAATAATAGCCAGCGCACACCGCGTGATGTAGTCAACAAACTGGCAGGCCTGGGCATAGAAGCAGAAGAAAGCGACGTATTTACCAGCGCCATGGCCACAGGGTGGTTCCTCGCCCATCAAAAACCCAATGGCACCGCATATGTATTGGGAGAAGGCGGGTTAATCAACAGCCTGCACGAGTATGGATATTCGTTGGTAATGCAAAAACCCGACTTCGTCGTCGTCGGAGAAGGTCGGAATTTCACCCTCGAAATGGTAAATAATGCCGTAGAATTTATTTTGGAAGGCGCAAAATTCGTAGCCACCAACCTCGACCCTTCCCCCAAAAAGAAAGGCTGGGCCAACCTGGGCATCAAAGCTATCGTAGCTATGATAGAGGAAGCCACGGGCATACAGGCTTTTTCGGTGGGCAAACCCAGTCCTGTGATGATGCGGGTGGCCCGCAAAAAAATCGGGCTGGCCTCTGAAGAAACGATCATTATTGGCGATACGATGACCACCGATATAATGGGCGGCAAACAAGTGGGTTTTCGCACTATCCTGACGCTCTCAGGCGTCACCAAACGCGAACACCTCCGCAAATTCGCCTATAGCCCCGACCTCGTGGTAGAATCGCTGGCAGAATTGAATCTCGATGAACTAATAGCCTAGTGCTTGAAATTTAGTTAATTTTACCCTATATTAAATCACCTAAATCAATCACCAATGACTGTTCAACACCAACCAGGGTGGAGAAAAATCGCTTTTCTCCTTCTATCCGCATTTTTTTTATCCTTACCCGGCGCTTTCGCCCAAATGCTTGCCCTGCCCGATGCCGGCGTCAATCACAAATGTTTGGCCGGACGCCGCATAGGCGTCACCGACATCGAAATCCACTGGAACTCACCGGGAGTTAAAGGCCGCGAAGGCAAAATTTGGGGCACGCCGGTAGCCCACTATGGCTTTACCGTGCTGGGCTTCGGCTCTTACACCGAATCACCCTGGCGCGCAGGGGCCAACGAATGTACTACTGTATCGTTTTCTACCGACGTGACGATAGAAGGCAAAAAACTGCCCGCCGGCAAATACGCCTTTTTTATCGCCCTTTACCCCGATTCCTGTACGCTTATTTTTTCTAAAAATACGACGGAATGGGGCAGCTATTTTTATAAGTCCGAACTGGACGTACTGCGCGTCACGGTGCGCCAGCAAAAGAACCTGCCGCAAAGCCGCGAACGCCTCGATTACACTTTCGCCGACCATACCGACCGCTCCGTTGTGGTAGCGCTCGAATGGGAATATTGGCGTATTCCCTTTAAGGTGGAAGTCGACCTCAAAAGCACTACGCTGGCTTCTATTCAAAGCCAACTCAGCGGCGCTATGGGCTTCGATCCGCCCAGCCTCATCGCCGGCGCCCAATGGTGCCTCAACAACGACGTAAATCTGGATGAAGCGCTGGTATGGGTTACAACCTCTACCGACCCCAACCTCGGCGGCGTAAAATCGTTTTCGGCTTTGTCAACACAAGCCGGCTTGCATCGCAAAAAAGGAAATAATGCCGAAGCCGACAAAATAATGGCCACAGCTCTCGATAATGCTACGGTAATGGAAATGCACGGCTACGGCCGCCAGCTTCTCAACCAGAAAAAGTACAAGGAAGCTATGGGCGTTTTTGAAAAGAATTTCCAGAAAAATGGTGATACCTGGCCCACCCATGTGGGACTGATGCGCGGCTATTCGGCGGTGGGCGACCTCAAAAATGCCCTGAAACACGCCAAAATCGCCCTCGGACAAGCGCCCGACGACGTGAATAAACGCAACCTGGAAGCTTCTGTGAAAATGCTGGAGGAAGGGAAAGCGCTAGCTCAGTAATCCACTGAGTTTGAGGGAGAGAGCGAGAGAGGGAGAGAAAAAATGAACTTAGATCTCTCCCTCTCTCACTCCCTCCCTCTCTCACTCTCTTTATTGTCTGGCAATCGTCAGCTTCTGCACGCCTACCGTTTCGCCGTCTTCTACGCGAACGACATACATGCCTGCCGCTAACTTGCTCACATCCATCGTAACCCGGTTTTGGTCTTTGCCGAGATCGTAAGAATTGCGAAGCAATGTCTTGCCTGTAATATCCAAAATGCTCACCTGTACCGGGCGCTCGTCTTCCATGTGAATGTCGAGCGTCAACTCGTTTTGAGCGGGGTTGGGGAACATGATGAAGTTAGATTCCAATACTTCCACCGGTATTTCAAACTCGGTGGTTTCACCATCAGTGCTGCCGTCGCTACGGAAAGCAGAGCTGCTCAATGTGATGCGCAGGGTATAGCACTGAGTAGTGCTGAAAGCGCCGGCATAACCATATACATAAGCATACCAGTTGGAAGCCACCGTATTGGTGTTATAAGTAACCACTTCTGATGTGGTACCGCCATTTTCCGAAGTTCTCCTGCGGGTAGCATTTTGATACAACTGCAGATCGTAATCGGCCGGCAAATTGGTTAAATCAACGCGGATATTGCGCTGTGCGGAGGTATTGGCAAAGCGATACCAGTCTTTGTCAGTTGAAGATGCAATCTGCGCAACGCGATCTGTAGCGATCGGGGTTAGCGGCAGCGAAGTGCTACGGCTATTGTTGGGCTCGTAATTGTCGGTGCAAGCCTGATCGGAAGTGGTAGTGAATAGGCCGGAAGCAGAAAAGCTTCCCGATGTGGCGCCGCAAACGGCCTGCACCTGGAATTCGTATTGCGTGCTAGCCGTAAGGCTGGTTGCATTGATAGAAGTGCCACTGGTTGAACCTGAGCTCCAGGTGCCGGAACCTACCGGGCGCAGTTGCACATTATAAGAAGTGGCGCCGCTCACGGCACTCCAGTTAAGAGTAGCCGTAGAACTGGTTACAGCCGTAGCGTTCAAACCTGAAGGCGTACCGCAGCTTCCACCACCAGAAGGCGGCTGGCATCCCTGTGATGAAGCAAGGCTAACCCTCGACCCGCCGGTAGCCAATACGGCCTGCATACGGGCTTTCTGGCCGGCTGTAAACATATACATACAAGCATCATAAGTATAGTCCATGTAGTTCATGGTCATTTCTACCGGCGTGCCCGAGCAAGTGCTGTAGTGCGGGTAAGCGGGGCAACCTCCATTAGAAGTATTGTGCACAGGAGTATCTGCAACCTGGTCATTTCCACAGTTTGCATCACCCCATATATGGCGCAGGTTGAGCCAGTGGCCGATTTCGTGGGTAGCCGTGCGGCCGCGGGCATAGTTGCCGCCGGAAGGGTTCGGACTGGCTACCGAGCCCAATGATGACCACAAACAAACCACGCCGTCGGTACTAGCGCTTCCACCGGGGAACTGGGCATAACCCAACAAGCCGGCATCGGCGCCGCCAAAAACTACCGACCATACATTGAGATACTGGTTGCGATCCCAAATTGTAGACGGC
>JAEUUQ010000591.1 GCA_016787505.1 Saprospiraceae bacterium
CCAGGACGTCACCTCCCCCGTTCTTCCCAGGACGTCACCTCCCCCGTTCTTCCCGGGACGTCACCTCCCCCGTTCTTCCCAGGACGTCACCTCCCCCGTTCTTCCCAAGCCGTCACCCACAAAGCTCTTCCCGGGTCGTCACCTCCCCTGTTCTTCCCGGGACGTCACCCCCATACGGGCAATGCCTGCACCCGCTTTTGCAACAATAGCCCCGTTGCTGGAGGTAATACGCGGTAAACACGTACAATCCATTTTCAATATAATAATCGCGGCCCTCTACCAGTGGACCGGGAGCGGTTTTGGACTTAGACTTGTCTTTCATCGAAAAAAATTAGGCCTGCTGGAGGGCCGGCATGCGGTATTTAGCCCATTCAAAAACACCGAACAGCAGCGCGCTGTAAAACAGATCTCCGGCTAAGGTATTGCCAAAAAATGGAAGGCCGGCGGCGTAACAGGCTCCCAAACCCGCAATAGTTTGGGGATAAACCGTGCTGCCCAGCCATACACTGAAATTAGTGATCAGGAAAAACAGTACTGACGCCGACAAACTTGCCACGAGAATACGCCCGGGGCGGATACGAGTGAGCACCAGGAATCCCAGTATTGCGATAGCTGCAAAAGCGGCGTATACCCATGCGCTACCCCCCCAAACAAAAGATTCCGAAGGGTAATAAGCCTTGTACACCACATTATTCAGCACCAGGTCGCTTAGCCACATAGCTACAAAGGGGACGGCAACTGCCACCCAACGCCGTGAGAAATAGGCGGCGCCGAACAAGGCCATACCGCCGATGGGCGTGAAATTATACGGATGCGGAATGAGGCGGCTCATAGCCGCAATAAGAATGACAACAATCAGTATGGCATATTTCCATACCTTTGGATTATTATTTATGTAGGTATTCATTGTAACAAACCGTTTGGGCAAAAATACACGCTTTTATCAAAAAGTTTACTTTTGCGCTAGCGGGAATCGCAAATCCCTCTATCAAGTAAACGGAATAACAGCAAATTCAATTATACATGAGTTTATCGCAAATTCTGGCGGGCACAGCAATTGTCATTTCAGCTTTGGCCTGCCTTTCGCTCTCTTCTTGTCAACAACGCGACTCCTCGGCGAGTTCGAGTAGCCAGAAAGAAATTGTAGTCTACAGCTTTCGCAACGATAGCGCCGATGTACAGCTTTTCCGACAGTTTGAAACCCGAAACAACGTCCGCGTGCGGGTAGAAACCATGACTGATCAGGCAATGCTGCAGCGATTAGCCCAGGAGGCCGGCAAACCGGTTGCCGACGTGGTGATATTCAGTGATATAGCCTGGGCGGAGATGGCCCAAAAACAAGGCACGCTGCAGGTTTGCTGGTCGGACGCCATCAATAGAAATGTGCCATCGAGGTATACCGACAAAGACGGGTATTGGGTGGGGCTGAGCAAATGGGCACTGGGGTTTGTGCACGCCAAAAGCGTGGTAGGCAGAGATCGCTACACCAGCTACGACGCCCTTGCCGATGCCAGGCTCAAAGGTAAAATATTGATTCCAGGCTACAAAAGAGATCGCGGACAAGCCCTCGTTGCCGCCATGTTGGCCAATGAGAAAGAAGCGGTAGTGCAACAACGCATGAAAGGATGGGTAGACAACAAGCTATCGCTCGACTTTTCGAATGACAACGACTTATTCACGGCCCTCTCGGCAGGCAAAGCAGCGATTGCGTTGACCAACGGAGAAAGCTTCCTGCGCTGGCGTTATTCCGGCAACCCACAGTCTTTCCAGGCATCAGAACAACTCGACCTGGTGTACCCTACCGACAACGCAGGCAGAAGCTACTTCAATATGATAGTAGCAGCCATGCCGGCTAATTCGCCCAACAAAGACTACGGATTGTTGCTTATCGGCTTCCTCACCAGCAATGACGCCCAGGGCTTATTTTGCGATTCAAGATTTGAACTCCCAGTAAACGCCGCTGTCATACCTTCCGAACTTTTATTGTCAAATAGCGTATTTGTAGAAATTGAATGCGACTGGGGTGTCGCAACTGAAAAATTGGACGCTGCCGATCAACTGCTCCAATCAGCAGGCTGGTAATATTTATTGGCAATCAGGCCAACAATTCCGGTTATAAAGAAGCTTTTTCACCCCATGAAACGTTAATTTGTATACATTTTCAAGGTGCTTATTGCATGAAAATCAAAACGCTTTCGCTTTTATTCCTTATCGGTCTCCACGTCATACCCGCCCTGTCGCAACCGGATCGCTGGCAACAGCGCGTGGTTTATAAGATGGACATCGCTTTTGATGTGGCTACACATCGGTTTGAAGGCAAACAAGAATTGAGATATACCAATAATTCTCCGGATACATTATCCAAAGTGTTCTACCACTTGTATTTCAACGCTTTTCAACCCGGAAGCGCCATGGATGTGCGCTCACGCAATATTCTCGACCCCGATAGCCGGGTAGCCGACCGGATATTCAATCTGAAACCGGAAGAAACCGGTTATCACCATATTAATTCGCTGTTTCACAGAGGAAAACCGGTAAAATACGTCGTTGAAGGCACCATCCTGGAAGTAGAGCTTCAATCGCCTATTTTGCCCGGTGAGACAAGCCTGTTTGAGATGAAATTTTCCTCTCAAGTACCGATCCATATCAGGCGTTCCGGGCGCGACAATTCAGAAGGCATAGACTATTCCATGGCGCAGTGGTACCCCAAGCTTTGCGAATACGACTACCAGGGCTGGCATGCCAATCCCTATATCGCCCGCGAATTTTACGGCGTATGGGGCGATTTCGAAATACGCATTACCATCGACAAAAACTACGTCATAGGAGCTACCGGCTACTTGCAAAACCCCGATGAAATAGGCCACGGCTACGAATCGGAAGGCCAAAAAGTAAAACACAAAGGAAAAAACCTGACCTGGCACTTCGTGGCGCCCAATGTACACGACTTTGTATGGTCTGCCGACCGCGATTACAAGCATACCGTATACAAACGCAAAGACGGCATCGAACTGCATTGTTTTTACCAGCCGGGAGAACGAACCACTAGTTGGGCGGAGCTGCCTGCCATCATGGACAAGGCCCTCGACTATATCCAGTCCCGATACGGCCCCTACCCCTACAAGCAATACTCCTTTTTACAAGGCGGCGACGGGGGCATGGAATACCCCATGGCGACCCTTATTACAGGTAATCGCCCACTTCAAAGTCTTGTCGGCGTATCTATCCACGAAATCATGCACAGTTGGTATCAAATGATCCTGGGCACCAACGAAAGCCTGTATGCCTGGATGGATGAAGGGTTTACCGATTATACCGAATCAGAAGTAGCTAATTATCTCCGCAAAGAGAAAATATTGCCCGGCGCTCCGGCGCCTGACCCCCATGCCGGACAGGTTTCAGGTTATACCAACTTTGCCAAATCGGGTTACGAAGAGCCGCTGATCACACACGCCGACCACTTTCAGACCAATGCAGCCTATTCGGTTGGCGCCTATACCAAAGGCGCGTTGTTTTTACATCAATTAAATTACATCATTGGCAAACAGGCTTTCGACAGAGGCATGCTTCGGTATTATTACGACTGGCGGTTTAAGCACCCCAATGTCAATGACTTCATTAGGGTAATGGAAAAAGAATCGGGACTTGAACTCGACTGGTACAAAGAATATTGGGTAAACACCACCCATAATATCGACTACGGTATCAAATCGGTTACAGAAATCGTAGGCCATACCCAGGTGATCTTGCAAAACGAAGGCCTGATGCCCATGCCCCTCGATGTGGTAGTCACCTATACCGACGGAAGCAAAGAAGTTTACAACATTGCCCTGGATATTATGAGGGGCAATAAACCAGCAGAGCCAGATCAGGTCAAATACAATACTTTGCCCGACTGGCCCTGGGTAAACCCGGAATATACGTTTATGCTTACCGTGCCAAAGGACAAAATTGCGAATATCGTCATTGACCCATCGGGACGAATGGTTGATTTCAACAAGGGCAATAACAGCTACAAGAAGTAGATCAATAAATCAGGTTGTATGAAAATCCTCCAATTGTGCAAAAAATTTCCCTATCCGCTTATGGATGGAGAATCCATTGCGGTGCACAACCTGAGCAAATCGCTGCAACAGCAGGGATGTGAAGTGACCTTGTTGGCTATGAACACCCTCCGCCATTATTATGAAGCGGAGCAAATACCTGACGACCTGCGTCATTACAAAGCCGTCCACCGTGTCGATATCGATAACCGGATTAAGATACACGAAGCTTTTTTCAACTTATTTTCCCGCGATTCTTACCATATAACCCGCTTTATCTCTTCCGATTTCAGCGTACAGTTGGTAACATTATTGCAGCAGGAAGAATACGACGTCGTACAACTGGAAACGCTCTACCTGGCTCCGTATATTCCGCTTATCCGGCAACACAGCCAGGCAATAATCGCCATGCGCGCACACAACGTTGAACACGAAATCTGGCAACGAATCACTTCAAATACCAGTTTTCCTCCAAAACGCTTTTACCTGCGCCACTTGACCCGAAAATTGCGAAAATTCGAAATAGAGGCGCTCCGGCAATTCGACATCATGGTGGCTATTTCCGAGCGTGACCTCCACAAATTTCGCAACATGGGGTACCAGGGCGCCGCTGTTGTAGTGCCTATAGGCATTGAAGCTACCACCTACCAGCCCGACTATCTGGCTTACAAACGCGAACCTACTATGGCTTTTATCGGTTCGCTCGATTGGATGCCCAACGTAGAAGGGTTGAATTGGTTTTTAGAATCCGTCTGGCCGGTCATCCGCTTAAAATATCCCGCCATGCAACTGCATATCGCGGGCAGAAATACGCCGGTTTGGCTTCAGCAATTGCAATTGCCCGGGGTAACCATTCACGGAGAAGTACCCGATGCGGCCGCTTTTATTAACCAACATAGCATGCTCATCGTACCTTTGCTGTCGGGAAGCGGGATGCGCGCCAAAATACTCGAAGGCATGGCACTTGGCAAAGTAGTGCTGACCACCTCCCTCGGCCTGGAGGGCATTGCAGCCCGCCACGAAAAAGAAGTACTTGTAGCCGATACGCCGCAAGATTTTCTGCAAACCATCAACTGGTGTTTCCGGCAAAACGGGCAATTGGAAAACCTGGGTCGCAACGCCCGGCAATTCGTAGCCCAGCATTACAACAACCAGGAAATCGGGCGCCAATTGCTACAAGCCTATTCCAGTTTAATAGTGGAAGCATAGTAACCTGGCATGCTGGACATTCTGCTTCATATCGCTTTTTGGGGCTGCCTCGCGGCCGTCTTTCATACTTACCTGGCCTACCCGTTGCTGGTGAAATGGCTGGCCAGCGGCAAAAGCAATAACTCGCTCGTCTTTACCCCTCATGACGAAAACCTGCCCCTGGTCAGCATCCTCATGTCGCTATACAACGAAGAACGTGTAATACAGGACAAACTGCTCAGCCTGGAGCAACTCGACTACCCCCGGGAAAAATTGCGCCTATATATCGGCTCGGATGCTTCTTCAGACGCCACTAACGGTATCGTGGCGGAAGCGTCGAAGCGGCTTCCCTGGCTTCACTTTTCTCCTTTCACCAACCGCAGGGGCAAACCCGGCGTCATCAACGAATTGGCAGAGCTGGCCTTCAAAGTCGTTCCAGCCGGAGAAACTCACATTTTCGTGATCACCGACGCCAACGTCATGTTGACTCCCGACGTATTGCAGCAGCTCGTCAAACACTTCAAAAACCCGGAAATAGCGCTTGTTGACGCACACATGGTACATACCGGCATGCAACAACAGGGTATTTCCCGCTCCGAAGAGCTATACATTTCCAGCGAAGTCCTGCTCAAACACCGCGAAGGCATTTGCTGGGGGGCCATGATGGGGCCGTTTGGCGGTTGTTACGCCGTTCGTTCCAATTATTTTTCACCCGTACCTCCCGCCTACCTTGTCGACGATTTTTACATCGCCATGCGCGCTTTCGAGCAGGGCGGCAAAGCCGTCAACGAGCTACATGCGCGGTGTTATGAGGCTGTTTCACACAAAATCAGTCAGGAATATCGCCGCAAAGCCCGAATTGCTGCCGGAAATTTTCAAAATATGACGACCTTTACGCGCATGTGGTGGCCCCCGCTCGGCGCCTTGCGGTTTGCTTTTTTCTCACACAAGGTACTGCGCTGGCTTACCCCCTTTTTATTACTGGCCGCCATGGCGGCGGCATTGGTTTTGTTTGTTAGAGGCAACATATACTACGGCTACTTGTTAGTTATGATGTTGTTTGCCCTGATAGGCATACCTGTAATTGACTTTATTCTGCAACGCTTGCAAATCAATATCCTGCCTTTGAGGAGTGCCAGGTATTTCGTAATAATGAACCTGGCCTTACTTACGGGCTTTATGCGATTTATCAATGGAATCAAAAACAATGTTTGGGAACCCGTACACCGCTACCATCCAGGAGGAGGCCGTTAAATTAAACACCATCGACGAAGCTATTGCCGATATCCAAGCCGGCAAGGTAATCATCGTAGTCGACGACGAAGACCGCGAAAACGAGGGTGACTTTATATGCGCCGCCGCCTGCATCACACCGGAGATCATCAATTTTATGGCTACACACGGCCGGGGACTCATCTGCGCCCCTATCGACGAGCGCCGCGCCGACGAGTTGAACCTCAACCTGATGGTCAACTCCAATACCAGCCTGCACGAAACTGCCTTTACGGTATCTATCGACCTGATCGGCCAGGGTTGCACCACCGGCATTTCCGCATACGACAGGGCAACCGGCATTCGGGCGCTGGTTGATCCCAATACCCAGCCCGGCGATTTTGCCCGTCCCGGACATATATTCCCTCTTCGCGCCAAAACCGGCGGCGTATTGCGCCGTACCGGCCATACAGAAGCGGCTATCGACCTGGCCAGATTGGCAGGTTTTTATCCGGCGGGCGTACTCGTAGAAATCCTCAACGAGGACGGCACCATGGCCCGCCTGCCTCAGTTGATCGAAATTTCCAAGAAATTCGACCTGAAGATCATCGCCATCAAAGACCTGGTGGCCTACCGTATGCGCAACGAAAGGCTCATCAAACGCGAGATGAGCGTGAATATTCAATCGGCTTACGGAGATTTTGAAGTAATCGCCTACCGACAGATTACTACCAACGACATCCACCTGGCTATCAAAAAAGGACAGTGGGACTGCGACGAACCCGTATTGGTGCGCGTGCATTCCGCTTCTGAAACCGGCGAAGTACTCGGCGCCATCTTTGAAAATTACGGCATCCAATTGCAGAAAGCCATCGAACAGATCAGCCAGGAAGGAAAAGGCGTATTGCTGTATATGCGCCACGGTGAAAAATCGGATATGCTGCTCCAGCAACTTCAACAATTTGCCCAGCCGGACGCCAAACAAGAGAGCGAACAGCGCGATTTCGGCGTCGGCGCGCAAATCCTGCGCGATCTGGATATCTGCAAAATACGCTTGATCACCAACAACCCCAAACGCCGCATCGGACTCACCGGCTACGGCCTGGAAATAGTGGAAAACCTCGAATTGTGAGCCGTCTATGAGGTATGAGCGCAAATACATACTCGAACGCGCCATGCCCGAAGCGTGGTTAGCCTGGTTGTACGGGTTGCCGCCTGCTTTCCGCACAAGCTTTCCGCCCCGGCAGATCAACAATATCTATTTTGACGATTTTGACCTGACCAGCTACCAGGAAAACAGCGCCGGTATTTCGAGGCGTTCAAAATACCGGATGCGCTGGTACGGGGACGTTTACGACCTATTGCCCCAGCCTATTTTAGAAATTAAAACAAAAGAAGCCCTGCTGGGAGAAAAAACCTACCGGCAACTACCCGATACGTCATGGGGGGAACTACCGGCCTTATTTCGCCAAATGCCTGAGCTGACCAATTCCAATCTCCGCCCGGTATTGGTCAACGCCTACCGGCGCCAATACCTGGAAAGCGCCGACGGCCGCTTCCGGCTTACCCTCGACAGCGAGCTGCGCTTCGGCCCTTATACCCGCAAGTCCATGCGCTTTGACTTTCAACTTCCCGGCATTTCCATACTCGAACTCAAATACGCCGCCGCTTCTGATGACGAAATCGACGACATCACCCAGAACTGGCCGTTCCGAATGACCCGTTTTTCGAAATACAGCGTGGGCATGCAACTCATCATGGATTAAAAACCAACACCTTATGGTAAGCATCATCATGGGCTCCGACTCCGACCTGCCGGTCATGCGAAAAGCGGCCGACATGCTGAAAAGTTTCGGCATTCCCATAGAAGTCACTATAGTCTCAGCGCATCGCACACCCGAGCGCTTGTATACGTTTGCCAAAGAAGCGCATACGCGCGGCGTACAAGTCATTATCGCCGGCGCCGGCGGCGCCGCACATTTGCCTGGTATGGTAGCTTCGCTCTCTCCCCTACCCGTCATCGGCGTGCCCATCAAATCCTCCAATTCAATCGACGGCTGGGATTCGGTGTTGTCTATCCTGCAAATGCCGAGTGGCGTGCCCGTGGCCACCGTGGCCCTCAACGGCGCCGCCAATGCCGGCATTCTGGCCGCCCAGATCATCGGCGCACAAAATCCGGCTATTCAACAGCTCATTATCGATTATAAGCAGCAGCTCGCCGATGAGGTGGCGGTGAAGTATAGGAGATTGGAACGGGAGGGTTATGAGGGGGGAGGGGTTGATGTTGGATGTTAGATTTTTGATGTTTGATGCGATCTTTGCTGACTTGTGTTAGAGGCCCTTTTCACCCTACAAATCATCCATTGTATCCTCCGCTGGCGCGAGTTTCCACCTCGTGCCGTTTATCCTTCGGGGTTTACCCGATCGCACTGTATGTCTGTCGGGTTGGAACCCGACTGATAGGCGGCACGAGATTTGAATCTCGCGCCAGCACCCGCGTGTTTTGTTTTTGGTTTTAGTGGTTGTTTTTGGCAACCTCGCGCCAGCGGGGGCCTCCATTAACGTCAATTATTGCGGCCCCAATATCAAACGGTGGTTGCTTAAACCCTATTTTAGTCCTTCTATCAATGTAAAATCCAATGCCTTTCTAAGCTTCTTTTTATTATCTCCTTCATAATAAAATATATCTCCGGTATTTACCATTTTTTTTAATTCCTGCACATAACAAGGTCCATCGGGAACATACTGGTTATCTTCAAAAAAAGGAAAAAGATCTCTGCTAATTAAACGTAAGCCGATTATCTCTTTAGTAGTCGCTTTTCGATGTAAAATTTTTTTTAATGGTAATGTAATGTTTTCACTATTTAAAGAAAAGGACAATTGAAATTCTGCATTTAGGGTAACTGGCTTTACAAATTCAAGTTTGTAATTTATAGCTGGCAAAGTATCTCTCATCTCATAACTTGAACTCCAATAAATACAAAGAACCTGAGCTTCTTTGATCAACGCTTCATCCTCGACTTTGGGTAAAGTGCAACCAAGTAAAAATGCAGAGATTATTAGAAGAAACTGATTTAAATTCATGACACTATGTTTACATGTTATCGGTTATGGACTTTTTTTGCGCAGATGTTAATGCATTGAATGTCCTTTTGTGTTTAAACTCAAGTCGATAGACTTTTCGGTGCTCTGCGGAATCACCTCCTGCTAATCCTCTGACTCCATGACCATAATATTCGTGAACGCCAAGAGTAGATTGTGCATGTTCGACAGTGGTCATTTGTCCTTTACCAAACAATATCCTA
>JAEUUQ010000074.1 GCA_016787505.1 Saprospiraceae bacterium
CCCGAAGCGCCCAGCGATCCCTGCTGATAGATCACCGGGTATACCTCCTCGTTGTAAAACAATTGTAGCCGCTCAACTACTTCCAGTCGTATACCCGAAAAGCCGTAGGCCAGACTTTGTATTTTTAGCAACAACATGAGACGCACAACATCGGAGGGTACCTCGCTTCCGGCGCCGCAGGCGTGCGATTTAACCAGGTTGTGTTGTAATTCGCTCAGGTCTTCGGGCGAGATGCGCACGTTATACAAAGCGCCAAACCCGGTATTGATGCCGTAAAAGGGCGTATCGGCTTGCGCCAGTTTGTGGGTCAGGTATTGATGGCAGTGGTTAATGAGCTGTATACTCTCTGCGGAAAGCGTCAAAGCAGCCCCGGAATCGAGTATCGCTGCCAGGCGGTCGAGCGACAAATACTCAGGGCTTATGGTATGTGGTTGGTTTATCGCCATTATGGTCAGGATTTGGCGGGCGAAGTTAGTGAAATCCGCCGTTGGTTATTTCTTTTCAAAAACGGTTTTCCCGCCTACTACGGTGCGAAGTACTTGCACTTCTTTGATGCCTTCGGGGGCGATTTCAAAGATGTCGTCTGACAATACCGCGAAATCAGCCAGGTATCCCGGCTGTAGCTTGCCGCTGCTATTTTCGCTCCAACCTGCATATGCGTTGTGAGCGGTATAACATTGCAAGGCCTCCGCTACGCTGATCTTTTGGCGGGGTACCCAGCCCCCGGGGTTTTTGCCGTCGAGCGTCTGCCGGGTTACTGCCGCATAAATACCTTCCAGTGGGCTGAGGGGCGCTACCGTCCAATCGGAACCGAAGGTAAGCCCGGCTCCGGCGTCGAGCAGGTCGCGGAAGGCATAGGTGGTTTCGCAGCGCGTGGCGCCGATGCGTTTTTCGGCCCAGCGCCCGTCGTCGATAGCGTGATAAGGTTGCATGGAGGGTATGACGCCCAGCTCGGCAAACCGGGTGATGGCCTCCGGCGTGAGGTGCTGAGCATGCTCTATCCGGAAGCGGCGGTCGCGCTTGCCGTTTCGTTGCACGGCATTTGCATATACGTCGAGCAGCCAGTCGTTGGCCCTGTCGCCGATGGCGTGAACGCCTATGTGAAGGGCTGCGCTATCTGCGGAGTATATCCAGCGGCGCAAATCTGCCGTATCTGTCACAATGAGCCCGCTGGTATTCGGTTCGTCGTTGTAAGGCGCGTGAAACCAGGCGGTAGTAGAGCCCAGGGAACCATCCACAAAACCCTTGAGGGCGCCCCAGTGCAGCATGTCGTCGCCTTTGCCGTTTTTGATCACATAATCGGCCAATTCTTTCCAGTCGGATAAAGGCACGAAGCTATAAATCCGCATACCCAGTTGGCCGGCATCGTGGGCGCGGCGGTAGGTGGCCAGGTCGGTCCAGCCGCCCATGCTGCTCACGTCGTGAACCTGAGTGACACCCAAAGACAGGGCATGGCTTTGAGCGCGCGCAAAGGCTTCGTCGAGTTCCTGGGTTGATGCGTCGGGGATGACCTTAAAGACGAGGCTCATTGCTTCGTCTTTGAGGATGCCGGTAGGCTCGCCGGTGGCGGGGTCGCGTACGATAGTCCCTCCGGCGGGGTCGGGTGTTTGAGGGGTAATACCGGCGAGTCTGAGGGCTTCTGAATTGGCCAGCGCCATATGTCCGTCGAGGCGGCTTACAAAAACGGGATTCCGGGCGCTCACATTATCGATCCATTGTCGCCGGGGTAATTCGCCGCCCCAGGCCTCGTGGTCCCAGTCTCCGCCGGTAATCCAGCGGCTGGCAGGCAGCTTGCCGGCAAAGTCGCCCAGTATGCGGGTAAAATCGGCAGGCGTTTGCGCCACGCGAAGATCGACGCTAGCCAGTTGGAATCCTCCCGACAGGAAATGTACGTGATTGTCGATGAACCCGGGCACGACCAACCTGTTATGCAGGTCGATCACTTCGGTGTGTGGGCCTTTCCATTGCGCATAATCACCGTTGCCCACAAAGAGAATCCGGCCGTCTTTTACGACAAGCAGCGAGGCGTCGGGTTTATCGGCCCGTCCCGTCCAGATGCGGGCGTTAAAATAAATTTGATCGGCTTGATCAGTAGAGCGGCAGGAAAACAAAAGCCCGGCCACCAGGGCACAGCAGGCCCAGCAAATATAACGCATGTGAAGAGGTTTTGCCGCATACGAAGTTACGCAATAAAGATCGCGTAGCAAATACCAAAAACAACCACCGTAAACGAAATACCGGCCATAAAAATGTTGTAGCAGATGCGCAGGCGACTGTATTTTTTGCCCAGCGACCGGCCCAGGAAAAATAAATCGCGCATAATCGCCTCGTCGAGGATTTCGGGTCGCGACAATACCTGGCCCATTCCTTTTTTGTATTCGTCGAACGACATGCCGTAAAAATTGCCAAAAAAGAAAAGATTGGCTTTCCCGCTTTTGATTAATTCGGGAGCGGAAAGCCCGGTCATTTTGATAGGGCGCGTGGCGAGCGTGGCAAATACCATCGAAGTCAGGCAGGTAGCCAGCAGCGAGATCATCGGGACGAGCAGGTAGTTGTTGGTTTTTACATAAGAAGCTGCCAGCGGCATGGCGATAGTGATAATCAACGCATTCACGCTGAGCATAATATTAGCCTTGTTATCGGCCAGGTTGCTAAGGTCGATATGGTTGCGCAGCGCCGTTTTGAACATCATCTGGGCGCCTTTGTTGCCGCTGATGCCATCGGTTTCCCCTTTGCTTTGGCGAGCCAGTTCTTTGAGATGCTTTTGGTTGGCGCGGTGTTGCTCGCCAAATAACTCGCGGGCGGCCAGCGTAAAAAACTGGTAGTTTTTCAGAAATTGGTGGTTGAGTTCGTACCACTCGGGGTCGTTATACTGGTGGCCCAGAAAGTGTTGCCATTCATAGCGCAGGTTGGCCAGGCCGGTCATGTAGTCTTCGCGGGCCAGGTTGCTCAGGTCGGCGTCTTTGATAATACTCTCTACCAGGTTGACGGGCTGCCTGTCGGG
The DNA here is from genome assembly GCA_016787505.1 of Saprospiraceae bacterium. Classification (GTDB taxonomy): domain Bacteria; phylum Bacteroidota; class Bacteroidia; order Chitinophagales; family Saprospiraceae; genus JABWBR01. The sequence goes on from JAEUUQ010000074.1 coordinate 3,005, forward strand.
AACCGTAGCTGCGATGCAAGCCAGTACTTTCTCTGTTTTCTCCTGTGGGTATTCGTGTGCTTGTAAAAATTCACGCGCAATACGGATGCTGGCTTCTTCGTGGCCCTGGTAAACCCGGGCATAGCCGGTATCGTGAAAGAGTGCCGCCAGTGCCAATGTTTCGCGGTCGGCGTCGTTTACGTCGAGATGGTCGCAGAGGCGCAGGGCGGCGTCGCGTACGGCCAAGGTATGAGGCAGGTTGTGAAAGTGAAAATGCTCGCTAAGCTGCTCAGTGAGCATTTTGGCCACGAAGTGTTCTGCCTGGTCGACAATAGTTTTTACCTCTTCGTTGTACATGGTCTGTGTCATGATCTCCATCAGCGTTTACGCGTAGTATGAGCTAAACAGTTAACTCTTTTATACCTCAACTTATTTTTTTTGTTCCAGATATGTCTGTGTAAATGCGACAAATTTATCTTGCAACACCGGAGCCAGTTCGCCGGGCCGGCCGTTGCCGACAATATGATGGTCTACTTTTACTACCGGCATAATGCCTTTTGTGGTACTAGTGAGGTATACTTCTTTTGCGGTTAAGAGTTCCTCAAAGGTAATATCGCGTTCTTCAGTTTTTACCAAAGGCGCCGCCAATTCGAGTATCTTTTTGCGGGTAACGCCTAAGAGTACTTTATCGGCAGGGGTGGCCAGTACCCCGTCGGCGGTAAGTATAAATACGTTTGACCGCGCCGACTCGCGCAGCAGGCCCCGGTCGTGGTATAGTAATTCCTGGGCGCCTTGCCGGCGCAGTTCACCCAATAGCCTGATACCCGTGAGATAGTTAATGGATTTTACCTCGGGTATTTCGCGCTGGAAGTCATAGCTCATCAGGGTGATGCCGTCAGTATAATAGAGGGGGTTGATATCGGGGTAGGGATGCGCCATGATGAGTAAATTAGGGCGCAAGGGGGTATAGCCGTCGTCGGCATAGCCGCCGGTGAGCACCAGCCTGATGCTGGCCTCGTACAAGCCGTTTACCAGGATAAGCTCCTCGATGGCTTCTTCCAGCGAGCCGCTAAGCTGAGGTATTTCGAGATAAAGCAGCGCTGCCGACCGGGTAAAACGCTCGAGGTAATCTTCTATAAAGACGGGTTTTCCGGCTTTTACCAGAAAATAATCAAAAATGCCATATCCCCGTAAAATGGATAAGTCGTTGAGCCTGAGCGTTGCCTGACCGGCAGGCGTTATTTTGCCGTTGATACTGTAATAGGCGATCATATTTCGTTCAATCTTGGGGAAAGATACAAACCCTTTGATAAAGTTATGGGTATATGGCCGTATAATTCACATCTTGTGTTTTATTGCTTATTTTGTGGGTTATTACAAGTACCCAAAGGGCAAGACTAATGCAAGTGCTGGCGTTTGAAGGTGTGTTTCCCAATATGGATTTTATCACCTCGCCCGACACCTTTTTTGAAACGGTGCGGGAAGATTATCCCTCGTATTACGAAAGCGGTTTTTTCAAGCCTTCAGGCGGGCGCGAAGCTATCCTGCTGTATCGCATCATTACGCCCTTGCGATTATTTACGGGCGTGGTTGCCTGTGCAGCCGTAGCTGATTATTTGACAAATAAAATAAAACGCCACGAACACACGCTGGCCGACAAAGAGCAGGTGCAAACGCAATTACTCCTGCACCGCCGCGCCGCCGTCAAACCCGTGTTGCTCACCTATCCCAATGCCGAAGCAGTAGACCAGTGGATTCAAGATTTTACGGTGGCCCACGCGCCCTTCTCAGAGATTTGGTTTGAACAGGAACAACAACGCCATTTGTTTTGGCGCGTCGATAACGAATTTGAAATTACGCAATTACAAAACCTTTTTCAGCAATTTGTGCCCGTCGCTTACCTGGCCGACGGCCATCACCGCGCCGCCACTATTGCCCTGTTGCACGAACGCATGCACGGCCGCCCCGACGCGCACAACTATAATTCTTTTCTCAGCGCCTGGTTTCCGGGCAGCGACCTCGACATCCTGGAATATAACCGCGTAATCAATAGCCTCGATCCGCTCAGACCCGCCAAATTTATGGCGCACCTGTCCCATTTTTGTGATATTCAGCCATTGACAGAAGCTCAAAAACCCGGCGCCAAACACGAAATGACGATGTGGCTGGATGATCAGTGGTACTACCTGTGCTGGAAAGCAGAAGTTTTGGCCGCACATACCCACCGGAAAGAAGTACTACTCGATGTGTCTTTGCTCAACGACGTTATCCTACACCAAATTCTCGGCATCGAAGACGTGCGCAACGACCAGCGGGTGGAATACGTGGAGGGCCCCCGCGGGCTCGACGGCCTGCTCCGGCGAGCCCAACGCAACCCGCATGCCGTTGCCTTCGCACTTTATCCCGTATTGTTATCCGAACTGATGGCCATCGCCGATGCCGGCCAATCCATGCCGCCAAAGTCTACCTGGTTTGAACCCCGCATGAAAAACGGATTGGTAGTGCAGGAGTTTTGAGGATCGCTATCAGGGCTTAGGGCTTAGCAGTTAGGGCTTAGGGCTTAGGGATCAGCTAACCGCTAAGCCCTAGGCCCTAATCCCTAACTGCTGTTCACAAAAATTTCCCGATATTTGCGTATCTTTTCCAACCAATTGGAGTTGTTTAATATTTTCTTATGTATAGATTGTCGGTTATCGCCGGTTTCTTCGCACTTGTTGTGTTACTGGCTTACGCCTGTGAAAACGACCCAGGCGACATCGCCGCCCTGCAGGCAAAGCTGGACCCGAATATCGAAACAGCTGAAGAAGTGGAGATCATTTATAGCGATTCTGCCAAGGTACGCGTGCGCATCACAGGGCCCGTGATGCTTACCCATCGCAACCCCAATGACCCCCAGCAGGAATTTCCCAATGGCGTCAAAGTTGATTTTTTCGACCTATACGAACGACCTGCCAGCATGCTTACTTCTAAATACGCCATACGTTTGGAACGCAAAGGACAGGTATTGGTGCAGGACAGTGTGGTGTGGCAGAGCGTACAGGGAGAGCGCCTGGAAACTGAAGAATTGATTTGGGATGAAAAACTTCAAAAGGTGTATTCTGATAAATTTGTAGTCATAACTCGCCCCCAGGAGATTATCTACGGACACGGTTTCGAATCTAACCAGGATTTTACCAATGCGCGTATCAATGCAGTAGAAGGGCGCATTGTGGTTGACGAATTAAAAGAACCGCAAGAAAACCAGCAGCAGTGATGTTGGTCGTACTCCTCATATTGTTCCTCGTCTTGTCCGCCTTGTTTGCAGGCGCAGAAATCGCTTTTCTTTCTGCCAACAAATTCCACATGGAGCGCCGCAAAAAGCAGGGAGAGCGAAAAGGGGCCTTGCTGGCTGGTTTCTACGAAAAACCGGCCGATTTTCTGGCTACGCTTTTGCTGGGCAATACCCTGGCCATGGTCACCTATTCGCTATTGGCGGCCGTAATACTCCGGGAGTGGTTTCACGTGCCTGTTGAAGGATGGGGGCTGGTCCTCGGGATTTTTATCATTGCGCTGGTCTTCTTTTTTATGGCCGAATGGTTGCCCAAATTGATTTTTCGATTATTTCCCGACAGGGTATTACTTTTATTAGCTAATCTATT
>JAEUUQ010000096.1 GCA_016787505.1 Saprospiraceae bacterium
CCGCTGGATTTTCATCAACGGCAACAACACACCGCGTATTGCCAGAATTGACCTGAGCACTTTTGAAACGGCTGAAATTATTGAGATCCCGAATAGCGGCGGCAACCACAGCTCGCCGTTTACTACCGAAAACACCGAATATGTTGTTGCAGGTACTCGCTTCAGCGTGCCTTATCCACAAAAAGACGTGGCTATCAACACCTATGCAGAGAACTTTAAAGGCACCCTTTCCTTTATCAGCGTAGATAAAAACACGGGGCGTTTGGACGTAGCCTTCCAGGTATTACTGCCCGCATTCGACTACGACCTGGCGCACTCCGGCAAAGGCAATTCGCACGGATGGACTTTCTTTACTTCTTACAACACGGAACAGTCGAGCACATTGATGGAAGTTAACGCATCGAAAAACGACAAAGACTACATTGCTGCCGTCAACTGGAAAAAAGCAGAAGAGTACGTCAAAGCCGGCAAAGGCCACGACATACCCGCCAACTATGCGCACAACGTATACGATGAAAGCACCCATATGGCTACTTCTACCATGAAGAAAACTGTAAAAGTGCTTATCCCCTCGGAATGCCCGGGCCTGGTATACTTCCTGCCCACGCCAAAGTCGCCCCACGGTGTCGACGTAGACCCCACCGGCGAATACATCGTTGGCAGTGGCAAACTGGCCGCCGACCTCACGGTTCACTCTTTCACCAAAATGCTGTCTGCTATCGAAAAGAAAGCTTATGACGGCGAAGTAGCAGGCGTACCCATCCTCAAATACGAAGAAGTAGTAGGCGGCGTAGTCACCAAACCCGGCCTGGGCCCCTTGCACACCGAATTTGACGGCAAAGGTTATGCTTATACCACCTTCTTTATATCTTCAGAAGTAGTAAAATGGAAACTGGGCACCTGGGAAGTAGTTGACCGCCAGCCCACTTTTTATTCTGTCGGCCACCTGATGATTCCCGGCGGCGACTCGAAGAAACCCGACGGCAAATACCTCGTAGCCCTCAACAAAATTACCAAAGACCGTTACCTGCCCACCGGCCCCGAACTGACCCAATCGGCACAGCTTTACGACATTTCCGGCGACAAGATGAAACTCATCCTCGACTTCCCGACGATTGGCGAACCGCACTATGCACAGGGCATACCCGCATCGCGCATTATCGAGCGCTCGAAGAAATTCTACAAAATAGAAGAGAACAAGCACCCCTACCGGGCGCTGGGTGAAAAAGAAACGAAAGTAGAACGCAAAGGCAACGAAGTACACGTATACATGACTACCATCCGCAGCCACTTTGCGCCCGACAACATCGAAGGCATCAAAGTAGGCGACAAAGTTTACTTCCACGTAACTAACCTCGAGCAAGACTGGGACGTACCGCACGGCTTCGCCGTTATGGGCGCTACCAACGGCGAGTTGCTCATAATGCCGGGCCAAACCGAAACGTTACTCTGGGAACCCAAACGCGAGGGTGTATTCCCGTTTTACTGCACCGACTTCTGCTCTGCCCTCCACCAGGAAATGCAGGGTTATGTAAGAGTATCTGCCGCCAATTCCAATACGCCATTGAAATGGGGTCTGAATGTAAAAGATCCTTCTTAGTGGCCATGCTATGGAATTGTAATTCTTAGTACCATCAGCGCGGGGTCGGCCCCGGCCCCGCGCTCTTTTAAACCTTAAGACATGAAATCGCTTCCCCGCCTCCTGATGTTCATTGCCGCCTTATCCTTGCTTGGATTGTTTGCATTTCCTATGTGGAGTATTACGCTTTATGCCCCGCAATACCCCGACGGTGTGACGATGTACATTTGGATCAACAAATTGAGCGGCAGTACGGATGGCACCCTGCAAAATATCAACATCCTCAACCACTACGTGGGTATGAAAATGATCGAACCCGAATCAATACCCGAATTGAAGTATTTTCCTTACGTCATTTACGCTATGGTAGCGCTGGGTTTACTGGTAGCTTTAATTAATAAAAAGAACCTGTTCCTGGTGTGGGCCATCCTGTTGGTGGTGCTCTGCACGGCAGGTATTTACGATTTTTACCTCTGGGAATATGACTACGGCCACAATCTCAGCGCCGACGCGCCTATCTCAATCCCCGGCATGGCATACCAGCCCCCGTTGATAGGCAGGAAGGCCCTGCTCAACTTTATTGCCGATTCCTGGCCTCATATCGGCGGCGCTTTTGTAGGCGTGTCTATACTGGCAGGTTTCCTGGCCTGGCGGCTCAAAAAACGCGAAATGCAGCAAGCTTAGTTTAACACCCTTAAAACAAGAGCTAATGAAAAAAGCAATTTTTATCCTGGTTGGGGTGGCCATAATAGCCGGGTGCAAGCCCAGTCCACAACCCATCAACTACGGTACGGATCTATGCAATCACTGCCAGATGACGATTGTAGACCGGCAACACGCTGCCGAAGCAGTGACCCAAAAGGGCAAGGTGTACAAATTTGACGCCATCGAATGTATGGTCAACTATGTGAATGTGCACCAGGAACTGGAGTGGGCTATTCTGCTAGCCGCTGATTACAACCGGCCTGGCGAGATGATCGATGCGCTTTCGGGCAGCTACCTGATCAGCAAGGCCATACCAAGCCCTATGGGCGCTTACCTTTCTTCCTTTGCCAATGCCGAGGAAGCCGGCAAGGTTCAATCGGAAAAAGGCGGCGATATATATAATTGGTCGCAATTGCGTACTAAATTGGGCCCCAGTACACCTCAATAATAAACCAGTTATGCGCTATCTCCTATTTGTGCCGCTTTTTTTATTAAACGTCTATAGTTTTGCTAACGTCATCGTGGTGTGTAAGAAATGCCCCGTGACGACCATAGGCGCAGCCATTCAACAGGCGGAAGAAGGCGATACGATTCTCGTCAAACGAGGTATCTACCAAGAGTACGACATCAAGATAGACAAGTGCCTTACGCTTATCGGCCAGGGCCGGCCTGTAGTAGAAGGTGGCAACCAATCGGAGGTTTTTTCTATCACAGCTCCGGGTGTCGTTCTCGAAGGTTTCCAAATCCAAAACACGGGCGCCAGCCAATCGCAGGAGCGCGCCGGCATAAGGGTTAAAAACACTAACGATTTCCGCATTCGCGGCAACCGGCTGCTCAATACCTACTTCGGCATCTATCTGGAATACTCCAGAGACGGCATCGTAGAAGACAACTACATCAAAGGTGAAGCCGTATCTGAAACCACCTCCGGCAATGCCGTGCACGCCTGGTATTGCAAGCAGATCACCGTGCGCGGCAACAGCGTATTCGGCCACCGCGACGGCATTTATTTCGAATTTGTCGACAGCAGTTGGATCAGCCACAATTACAGTGAAGGCAACGTGCGCTACGGCTTGCACTTTATGTTTTCGAACAACGACAGCTATTTTCACAATACTTTCCGGCGCAACGGCTCCGGCGTAGCTGTGATGTTTTCCAAACGCATCGATATGATATCCAATCATTTTGAACACAATTGGGGTACTGCGGCTTACGGACTTTTGCTCAAAGAAATCTACGACGCTTCCATCAGCGATAATAGTTTTGATCGAAATACCATTGGCATTTTTATGGAAGGCGCAGCCCGTATTAAATACGAAAACAATACCTTTTCAAATAACGGCGTGACCTTAAAAATGATGGGCGGTTGTATAGCCAACCACTTTACACGCAACTACTTTTTTAGCAATACCCTCGACCTGGTGGTGGAGGGCAATACCAACGACAACAGTTTCGACGGCAACTACTGGAGCGAATATACCGGTTACGATCTCAACCGCGACGGGGTGGGTGACGTGCCCCATCGGCCCGTCAAACTCTTTGCCTTCGTGATGCACCGCTGCCCTGAGTCGGTGGTGTTGCTGCGCAGCTTTTTCGTAGATCTGCTCAACCTGTCGGAAAAAATAAGCCCGGCCTTTACACCGGCTAACGTATTGGATAACAAACCGCTAATGCACCCTGTATCATG
>JAEUUQ010000116.1 GCA_016787505.1 Saprospiraceae bacterium
GCATCCGTATTTTTAATAAAAAGCAAAACCGACCACCAGGAGAAGGCGATCAGCATATAGATAATGACCCCATAAGATAGATAGCGGAGTTTGGAATTGGTTTCATTCATACGTCATGCCATTCATTACCGCATTAACATCACATCGCCGGTAATCGTTCGCTTCGAGCCGTCGGTAAGGAGTAGTTGGGCCACGTACAGGTAAACGCCGGGGTCGAGCTGGCGCCCTCGGGCGTTGCCATCCCAGCCGGCTCTTTCTTCGTTGGGGGCGAAATGGGTGGATTCAAATAAAAAACCGCCCCAGCGGTCGAAGATCTGGAACGACAGCACTTCGGCCACTTGAAAGGAATTTGCATAAACCGTGAGCCAGTCGTTAATCTGGTCGTGGTTGGGCGAAAATGCATTGGGAATATATACGCTGATGGTGCGATCTATCAACAGTCGCAGTTCGTAGCTGTCGCGGCATCCGAAACGGTCGGTGACTTGCAGCAGGTAGTTGCCTTCCTGCAGGGCGACGAGTTGGGGGTTGGGGCAATCGCTGCAGCTTAGATCGTCTGCCGGCAGCCAAAGGATGGTTTCAATGAGTGAAAATGGCAGGTTCCATACCGGTTCAAAAGTATAGCTCAGGCCCAGCTTGGCTTCGATAAGTGTGGGCAGTGTCGCCATTTCGCCGTAGGCTACAGGCATCAGGAAGGAGTAGCTTGCGGTACAACCCTCCGCATCGCGGATGCTCAATTGGTAGCTTGTGCCGGCTTCCAGGGTTTCAAACAGCGTGACATCTGTGTACATGCCGTTGTCGACAGCATATTGATAGGGTGGGGTACCTCCTGACGCACTCAGCTGCAAAACCCCGCTTTGGAGCATCTCACAGCTCACATCCACAGATTGCAGGGGGGCGGGGTCGGCCATTTCGAAAGTGCTGACTTTCAGGCAGCCTGCGTCATCGGTGATGCTTAGCGTATACCATCCGGCGGGCAGGTTGTGGAGTTGGTAGGCGTTGCCCAGGCCTTGATCCCATTGGAGTTGATAAGGTGGCGTACCTCCACTGACGGATACAGTGATTGCGCCGTCGGTATCGCCAGAGCAGTCCAGCTCGCTTATCTGCGCATCCACTTCAATTTTCATCAGGTTAATAGCGCCCTGGCCCGAGGCCTGTCCCAGGCAGGCTTGGTCGCTTACGCTCAGCAATTGGTGAATGCCGTCCTGGTAGGCCGGGAAGCCGGGGGCGCCGGCGGCGAGCGTAAGGGGAGGCTGCAATACGTCGTTTAGTGTATAATTAAAGACCCAGGGCGGCGCGCCGGTGACGACAAGGGGGAGCCAGGCCGTATCGCCTTCGCAGATAGTGGCCGAACCGCTGAGCAGAGCGGTCGGCGGCTGGGTGAGAAAAATATTGCACGTATCGGCCTGGGCATGGCCGCAGGCGTCGGTGACAGTCACCGCGTATATCGTACCGGCAAGGGGCAGTGTGCTCACCGTCGATGCGGTAGAGTTGGTAAAACTCCATTGGTAAGAATATGGCGGGCTTCCCCCGCTAATGCCGGGTGATAACAGTGCCGGTTCATTGGCGCAGGTAAAGACATCGGGGAGATTGACCACATAGGGTGGCGGATCGATGATAATCAGCTCGGCGGAATCGGAATAACAGGCGCAGGGGATATCCAGTTCCAGGACGATCTTCTCCGGGCCTTCTGTGAGCGCATCGTTGAATACGACAACGGGCATATCCACGGATGACTGTCCGGCGGGGATAGTCACCACATCGGGCAGTGGGGCAAAGTCGAGGCCTTCCTGGGCCTGACTGGAGGCTGCCACGCGTATACCCACGCTGAGGGGGAAATCATCGGGGGCGTCGGCTTCGCGTTCAAAAGTAAAAAAGCCGTTGTCGCAGCCTTCGTTGACGGAGAGCCCGGAGGAAACCGAGGTACCGGCGCCGAGGGCTACCTGTCCGCCCAGGTTAAAACTGCCGGCTTCGAGAAATACCGCCGAATCGTAGTAATTATCGGCTATATCGGAAACGACCAGTCTGATGTGATAAGTTTGGCAGGGCGACAGCCGGAGCATAGCCGTTAGTTGGGTAGTAAAGCCGTCGTATTCAATAAGTTGGCTGTAGGGGGAGGCGATATTTGGGATACCGCATTCGTTGGCGTCCTCCTGGCGTTCATTTCGGATATAATAAGCCGTATTTTGTTGGTGGTTGACCGTATTGATAGCCACAAAATCGTTAGAACCGGGAATGAGGGCCACGTTAGCCGCGTTGCCTGAGAAGCCGCCCTGGATACCCGGGCCTTTTATAAAAAAGCCGAACACATCATTATATATGCTGCCTACAAATTCGCAATATTCTTCGGAGGCAAACACATATCGGAAAGTAACAATAGAATCGAGCGGCACAAAATCGAATTCGATGCCTACGGCGTCTTTCACCGGATAGGATGCCATCAGTTGAAGGTCGGGGTCGCCATTGCTGTCTTGAAAATTGCCACTTCTATCAGTAGCGGAATTGGGGCCGATAGCGTTGCCGGTGGGGCCGGTAGCAAGGATAATACCGCGGGCAAGGCCGATAGTAGAAGCGCCCTGGTCAAAATAGCCGATACCGTTTTGGTTGCCGATATGAGCGATATTAAAGATATTGTCGCAGGTGCCTCCTTCTGCAAATACATTTCTGACGAGGTCTTCGGCTGAGATGCCCCCTTGCGTGCGAATACCATCAGGGGGAGGCGCCGGCGCCAAAGCTGTTCTTTCTTTACCGGGGGGAAATCGGAACGCTACTGTAACTATTGCGCAAAGCAACAGTACAGTAATAGCTGCGTGAAAAGAAATGAACATTTTGGCCATAATACTAACAGTATGCAAGCAGGGCTAGCGTAATAACAACAGGCAATAAACTCGTTCTGGTCGGGAACATAGTTGTGAAATATGCGTATAGATAGTTGCGAGGGTAAGATGCCGTATCAAAGTTAGTATTAAAAACCCGGTTTTTCAAATGAAGGTTTTGTAAAATTTGATCGGTCAATGTATTGGCGGTATTCAAAAAATATTATAATTTTGCTTATGTATTGATCGCGTTTGCGAACCCTTTATTATTCAAGCATCCAATTCGCTGTAATCGCCTTACTTGCCTGCTCTAGCTGTCGCTATCGCCTATATGAGGTGTGTTGCGTCTTCCCCCCTCCTGTAGTAGGTAAACAAAGAAAATAAATTGTTATCATTTCACAAAATCAGGTCTCTCTATGAACTTTTCAAAAATTTTACTCGTATTAGCCCTCGCATTTGCAGTGCAACAGGGAGCTAATGCCCAGGCCGGCATAGATTGCGTGGGTGGCGTGTCTATCATTGCCCCGGGCAATTTATCAACGCTCTCCGTGTGCCAGGGCGACGGCATACCGAATGTGGTTCGGTTCCGTACCAGCAAACTACCTACGCCTTTTGGTTATTTGGTGGTAGATCAGAATAACACGATCGTGTATCAATCTACCAACAACAACATCAATTTTGAGATTTTGCCTCCCGGTACTTACCAGGTGTACGCCTTCTCGTACATTGGCCAGATGATCAACCAGGTAGGGCAACCCCTAAGTGGTGCGCAATTGGCCACTGTGTGCGCTGAATTGACGATTAACTTCATTACCGTTCAGAATACCACCCCTGATGGCGGTTCGGTATCGACTGCCGGCGGCGCCAGTTCGCAATTCGCTTGTCCGGGAGACGGCAACTCCGACCTGATCCAGTTCAGTACGACCAGTGCAAGCCCTTCTTACGTATACCTGATCACGGATGAAAATAACGTGATTATTGAAGTTGTACAGGGCAGCAGTTTTGATTTTGAGAATAGCCCGCAGGGCACGTATAGGGTTTGGGGGCTTTCCTTTGTGGGCACGCTACTGGCGGCGCCCGGCCAAAATGCGGCCACCGCCCAACTTGCTTCTCAGTGTTTCGGTCTTTCCGACAACTTTATCGAAGTAGAACTTGCCAGCGCGGATGGCGGCACGGTATCGCTCACTAACGGTGAAACTGCGGTTAGCGTATGTACCGGCGGCGGACCTTCGCAGCTTAACTTCCTGGCGTCGACCCCCTCCGGCGCTCCTTATGTATTTTTGCTTACCAACGAAAACAATATCGTGTTGCAAGTGGTAAACGGCAACAGCCTCGATTTTAATGCTTTCCCTTCGGGAACTTCGCGCATTTGGGGGCTATCGTATACCGGCAGCCTCAGCGTCAGCGTGGGCGACAACGCAGCTACTGCTGTGCTGAGCGACGGTTGCTACGATTTGTCTTCCAACTTTATCGAGGCCCTCAAGCAAAATATCGACGGCGGCACGGTGAGCACGAGCGACAATGCCACCTCGGTTGACTTTTGTTTTAACGAAAACCCCGCCGCTGCTATCGTGGCGGTTACCAGTTCGGTATCTCCCAATTACTATTATGTACTTACGGATACCGAAAACATCATTATCGGCGCATTTGCCAGCGGCGACCTGGACCTGAGCAACCTCGCCCCAGGGTCCTATCGCATTTGGGGACTTGCCATTACCGGTACGCTCCTGGCCGAAGCCGGCGATGATGCCGACCTGGTGGTACTTGCCGATGAGTGTTACGAGCTTTCCAGCAACTTTATAGACGTCAAGATCAGCAAAACCCTGGGTGGTACCCTGAAACTGGATGACGGTACCGATGCGGCTGCTATTTGTTCCGGCGACGGTAATCCCGATGTGCTTACCATAAACACGGCAGGCAATGAAGGCGACAATTACATTTTCGTATTTACCGACGAAAACAATGTCATCCTCGGCGTATCTACCGATCCATCGCCCGATTTCGACAACAATACCGGCGACGCCGTACGCGTGTGGGGATTGGCTTACAACGGCACAATTACCGCCCAGGTGGGCGACGATGCCGACAATGTAACCCTGGTTGACGGCTGCTACGATTTGTCG
>JAEUUQ010000118.1 GCA_016787505.1 Saprospiraceae bacterium
CCGCTGAATATTGTCATAATATTTCAGCGGTATTCGGGCTTAATTTTGATAAAGATCATCAACCACACGTCTCATGGCAAAGAACAAGGTGTTCATATGGGCTTTGTGCATTGGCGCTTTGATATTTTCCGGTTGCCGGCAAGACGACGACGAAGAAGCGCTCACCCGCGCTATGGTGAATTTCGACCAGGCCTTTGTGCCTGTCTTGTATTATTCGATGCAGGGAGATGCCAACCGCGCTAAACACGCGGCCCTCTACCTGGCTTTTGAATGGCAAAAAGTGGATATGCGCTACCACTACCGCTTTGAAGACGATAAAGCCTGGCAAGAGGGATTTGACCGCATCGACGCCTGGCTGGGTGACGCCCTATACGAAATTGACAACAATTGCGCCGTGGTAGGAGCCAATTTGCTCGAACATGTGCGCTACGAATGGACCGAATTGCGCAAAAGCCGTGAAATAGCCTATTACCCCGATTACCTCTACAATGCGCAGGCCGCTTCCAGTTGGTTGCGACAAGTGCTGCAGGATAAAAGAGCTTGCCAAACAGAATGGGAGGCCATTTCCCAGCAAATAGCGCTGTTGAGTACGTCGTGCTGGCAGGCTATAAATGAATCTCCCGACCCCGATTTGTACAAGCTGGACGAAGCCGATCTGGCATACCTTCAGCAACAGAAAGACCGCATGTCGCAATACCTGGTTCTACTCAATGAATCAGTAAGCTGCGCACAAACCGAGAAAATGGCCGCCGCCTGCCAGGGCCTGTCGCCTGCCATCTGGGAAGCAATAGGCGTTTTTGGCAATTTTGAAGCCACGAAAACTTATTTCGCCGAGCGCTGATGAAAAGCGCTCGCTATCATGATTAAAATTTTGAGCTATGCAAGCTGACCGTCCTGTTCGCGAAATTATGACTACCCGGGTGGTCACCGTCACCCCCGATGCTAGCGCCGATATGGTGAAAGAGATTTTTCGCAAAAATAATTTCCACCATATTCCGGTAATAGATCAAACCACAGATGCTTTGCTCGGCATCATTAGTATGGAAGATTTCTTTAAACAGGCCTATCTCTTATCACTCGATACAGGAGGCAAAAGGTATTCCGAAAAAGCTTACGAATCGCTCCGAGCACGCGATTTTATGACCGAAGACCCCCTGTTTATTGAACCCGATGATACGATAGGCCTGGCTGCCGATATCTTCCTGGCTAATCAATTTCATGCTTTGCCTATTGTAGACGAAGGTAAACTGGTGGGCATTATCACTACGCACGACCTGCTGTCTTTCGTCTTTAATTCGAATTATGTAGAAAAACGGGAATAATCGATTGAATAACTACCGCCAGGCTTGCGCTACTACCAGGTAACGAGGCTCACAGCGGAAAAATCCAGGGCTATGACAGACAAATCTCTCACGGTGGGCTCTATTATGACCACGCAGGTACTATCGGTAGCTCCTGATGATACGATGAATAAGGTTCAGGCCATTTTCCAGGAGCACCATATTCACCATATTCCGGTAGTAGATAAAGACAAGGTGGTGGGTATTATTAGTTATTCCGACTACCTGAAATTGCTACACGGTTTTACGATTTTTAATACGCAAAAAAGCGAGGAGTATAACGAAGCAATTATGCGCTCCCTGTTGGTGCGCGAGGTAATGGTGAAACAAGTGGCCAAACTACGCCCGGAAGATAAAATCGAGCTCGCCGCCGATATCTTCCGCGAAAACCTGTTTCACGCAATGCCGGTAGTCGACAATGACGGCAAACTAAAAGGTATTATTACTACTTTCGATTTGCTGAACTACGCGTTTAACGATTTATTGCTGCTGAAGTGAACTCGGGGGTAGTCCCAGGTTCATTCAACCCCAGGTTAAAACCCGGAGTTGAAACTAGCCTTCGTCGAAACGAAGCTCCTGGATGGTATAATTGTTACCGTTGACCTTCAGGTAGATGTATACCCGGAAGGTGCCGGTGGCAGTTACCAGGTTGCCGATGCAATATTGCGAGTCGTTGCCCTTGGAGGTGCCCTGGTGTACCTGGCTAAAGCTCTTGGGCTTATTTTGGGCGAAAAAGTCCTTAACTACCTTTATCGCCTGCGCTTTGGCATACACGTCTTCGTTGTCGAGTACCGATACTTCAACCGACTGGTCGAAATACTGCCCCAACGCCTCGGCATTCCCCTCACTGATCGCCTTGGTAATGGCGTTCAGATTCACCTCGTAGGTATTGACTAACACACTCAGCAACAGGACTGATAGCATGGTATTCATCGTTTTTTAGTTTTTGGTAAAACGATTATTGAATAATGTGAAATACGTGTAAAAAGTAACAGGTCCTTATGCTTTTTTTATTTATTAGACGCAAAGCCTGCCCAAAAGTAACTTTTGCGACACAGGAAGCTCTTGATCAGAAGGGTAGAAGGTTGTTGTAGTTAGTCGCTTGCTGTAGTTGTCATAAAACGAACGCTATATTAATTTCATTGCATATGATCGCTTGTTTATTACTCCTCCCCTTCTAATCGGCTTGTTTTTTGTATTTTTGCAGCCATGAAAGCACAACGCGTTATCCTCATTATTCTCGACGGCTGGGGGCACGGCCCCAAACCCGAAGCAAGCGCTATCGCCCAGGCAAATACGCCTTTTATGGATTCCCTCTACGCGCAATATCCCAACGCGGAGTTGGTCACCCACGGCGAACAAGTGGGCCTCCCCGACGGCCAAATGGGCAACTCGGAAGTGGGCCACCTCAATATCGGCGCCGGCCGTATCGTTTACCAGGAACTCGCCCGCATTAATAAAGCCGTGCGCGAACGCGAATTGCATACCAACCCTACCGTACTGGAAGCCCTGCAATACGCCAAAGCTGGCGGCAAAGCCCTTCACCTCATGGGCCTCGTATCCGACGGCGGCGTGCACTCGCATATCAGGCACCTCGAAGCGCTCTGCGATATCTGCCAGGAACACGGCCTCGACCGCGTGTATATCCACGCTTTCCTCGATGGCCGAGATACCGACCCCAAAAGCGGGCTGGGCTTCCTGCGCCAGTTGCAACAGCATATCGCCCCCCAGCACGCCAAGCTGGCCAGCGTGATCGGCCGTTATTACGCCATGGACCGCGACAAGCGCTGGGAACGCGTCAAACTGGCCTACGACCTGCTCGTGCACGGAAAAGGCGAAGCCACCACCGATGCCCTTGCGCTCCTGCAACAAAAATACGAACAAGGCGAAACCGACGAATTTGTGAAACCCATCGTGTGCACAAACCCTGATAATAGCCCCATCACCACTATCCAACCCGGCGACGCCCTGATCTGCTTCAACTTCCGCACCGACCGCCCCCGCGAGATTTCGCAGGTGCTCACGCAGCAGGACTTCCCCGAGTATGATATGCACAAACTCGACCTGCACTACGTGACGATGACCCGCTACGACGATACTTATAAAAACGTGCACGTCGTATTCCAAAAAGACGACTTGAGCAATACGCTCGGCGAGGTGCTGTCGGCAGCCGGCAAAACCCAGGTGCGCATTGCCGAAACGGAAAAATACCCCCACGTAACTTTCTTCTTTTCAGGAGGCCGCGAAGATACGTTCCCCGGAGAACGCCGCATTATGATTCCTTCGCCCAAGGTGGCCACCTACGACCTCCAGCCCGAGATGAGCGCCCCCGAAGTCGCCGAAGCTATTATGGCCGACATCCGGCAAAACCAACCCGATTTTATCTGTCTCAATTTCGCCAATACCGATATGGTGGGGCATACGGGCGTGTTTTCGGCAGCCGTCAGGGCCGCAGAAACCGTCGACGGCTGTATGAGCCGCCTCATCCCCCTGGCTCTCGAACATGGCTACGAAGCCATCATCATCGCCGACCACGGCAATTCGGACTATATGGTTAACGACGACGGCACTCCCAATACCGCGCATACCAAAAACCCCGTGCCTTGCATCTATGTGGCGAAAGATACGAAAGGCCTCAGGGTAAAAGACGGTAAACTAGCTGATATCGCCCCTACGATTTTGTTCCTGCTGGGAATTCCCGCCCCGGAGGTGATGGAGGGGAAGGTGTTGCTGGGGTGAGGTAAATATACTCTTGCCCCTGATTTTGATGACCCCTCTTAGAGGACTTTAAAGATTACATGTAATGTAGGCTAACTTTTATCGTGGCTGAGCTGTTTGTTCTTTAAACATTTCCTCCACCCATGGTCCACAAATTATCATTTACTATTGGCTTCTGCATTTTAATTGTGTGCACAGCCTGCCGGCAGGAATCCCCAGGAACAGTTCCGCTCACCAATGCTCGCTTTTTCGACCTGAAAACCTACTTCCAACAGGAATCCGCAAGCTTGACGGCCAAAAACCCGCAGCTGCGCAAACGCCTCGAAATAGACGGCCGCATCGAGGAACAAACCCTCGATAGCGTCGACTTCAACGAAGAGCTGCGCCTCTTTGCCGAAGCCGATATCAACCGCCCCGCCTGGCTCGACAAATACGCCGTCGACAGCCTCTTGCAAAACGACCGCCTCAGCCGCCTTACTTACCGCGCGCTCGAAGCCGACCTCAAAACCCGCGAACTCCAAATCGATTTTCTCGACGGCAAGGTGAGCGAAATCCATATCCAAAAAAAGTTTGATACCGCTATCGCCAATACCGACCAAAAACTGGCATATTTCCCCGGCAAAGGCTACTCGATCGAAAACCGCCAAAAAACGGTGCTGCAA
Organism: Saprospiraceae bacterium; assembly: GCA_016787505.1. Lineage (GTDB taxonomy): Bacteria > Bacteroidota > Bacteroidia > Chitinophagales > Saprospiraceae > JABWBR01. Next base: position 4,721 of record JAEUUQ010000118.1, read on the forward strand.
GACCCACAGGTGTTTAGGGTGGAAGTGTTGTTGAGTGAACAGTGAACTGTGAACTGTGAACTGCTCCTTGATCTGTTCACAGTTCACTGTTCACTAAAAAAAAGAGGCAGCGCATAAAGCACTACCTCAGCCCTAACCAAATAAAACCAAATTATATCTTTATAACTAGCACTTAGCAATTAGCAGTCAGCAATCAGGTGCGAAGACTTTTTGATAACTGCTTTCTGCTAGTTTGACTAGCGAATGAAAGCTATCGATTAACAATTCTGAAAGCAAAGATACATACTTATTGTAAAAAATACAATTACAAATTCATTAAAATTTTTCACCCCTAATTTAAAACCTACCATAAAAACCGCTTATTTGTTCGAAAAAACGCACTAAATCAAATACGGTAAAAAACGAAAAAACAAATTTATGTGTAATGATTACAATTTTAATATCATATAAATTATGTAAAAAATACTTTTTATGAAATAAACAATTAAAATTCCACATAGGGATAATGTAATATTTCAAAAATTAGAATTCATAGAAAAAGGCCTTCCACAAAAAGCAGCGAACAAATTTTTTTTATACCGGGCTATAGAATCGTCTCATGCCGTCGGCAATTCGGGAAACAAGTCAAAAAAAATGGGCATAACATAAGATTTGTGCCAAGTAAAGCTACTTTTTGCCGGCAATTCCCCAATTTTGGCCATGCGGTATAACATAATTACCGAACAGGATGAAAAATTGGTTACTACTACTACTTTGCTGGGGAGCCTGGCTCTCCGGCCAGGCGCAGGAAGCCCCTGCAACTACTACCGATGAAGATGCCTTCTACATCAGGCGGATATACGACAAGGCACTTACCGACAGCCGCTGCTACAGCTGGCTGGAATACCTCACCACCCGCATCGGCGGGCGGCTCAGCGGTTCGCCCCAGGCGGCGGCTTCGGTAGAATATACCCGCTGGGTACTCGATACTATCGGGTTCGACACCGTGTGGCTTCAGCCTTGCATGGTGCCGCATTGGGTGAGAGGCGACGCCGAGCAGGTGCGCGTGGTCAACTCGCGCAAAATGGGCAGCCTCGAGCTCCGGGCACTGGCCCTGGGCAACTCGGTGGGCACGGGCCCTGCAGGACTCACCGCCGAAGTGATAGAAGTGAACCACCTCGACGATCTTGAAAAGCTGGGTCGCTCGCGCCTCGAAGGCAAAATCGTGTTTTTTAACCGCCCGTTCGACCCCACGCATATCAATACTTTTGCCGCTTACGGCGGCGCCGTCGACCAACGCGCTTACGGAGCTGCCCGGGCTGCCCGCTTCGGCGCCGTGGGCGTGCTGGTGCGATCCATGACTTCGCGACTCGACGACGTACCCCATACCGGCAGCCTGGCCTATGAAGAAGGCACGCCCCGCATCCCCGCTTTCGGCATCAGCACCAACGACGCCGAATTGCTCAGCAGCCTGCTCAAAGAAGAACCCGTGCGCGTATATATGCGCTCTACCTGCATGCACATGGGCGAAGCGCTCTCCTACAACGTCATCGCCGAAATGCGCGGCAGCGAACGCCCCGGCGATATCATCCTGGTGGGCGGCCACCTCGACTCCTGGGATGTCAGCGGAGGCGCCCACGACGACGGCGCCGGCTGCGTGCAGTCCATGGAAGTACTGCGCCTGCTCAAAACGATGGGGTATAAGCCCAAACGCACCCTGCGCTGCGTGTTGTTTATGAACGAAGAAAACGGGCTCATGGGCGGCCGAACCTATATCAGCGAATCTAACAAAGCCCGCGAATACCATATGGCGGCCATCGAATCAGACCGGGGCGGCTTTACCCCCAGGGGTTTTACCTGCGAAGGAGATGCCACCGTGTTTGAAGCCAAATTCAAGAAACTCGCGCAGTGGATGTCCCTGCTCGAACCCTACGGACTACGCCTGTCGAAAGGCGGTTCGGGCGCCGATATCGGCGGCCTCAAATCGCAGAAAGGCCTCCTCATCGGCTTCGAACCCGACTCCCAACGCTATTTTGATTTTCACCATGCCCCAACAGACAACTTTGACAGCGTAAACAAGCGCGAACTCGAACTCGGCGCCGCTGCCATGACGGCCCTGGTGTATCTTCTTGATAAATACGGACTCGATTAAGTACTTATGTCAAACCCGATTCAACTCCACGACCTGCATTTCAAGCCTATGATTGGCGAGTCCGACCTGGCACAAAGGGTGCAGGCACTGGGCGCCGCGATAAGCGCCGATTATGCCGGCAAGCGCCCGCTGTTGCTCGGCGTGCTTAATGGCGCTTTTATCTTTGCCGCCGACTTGGCAAGAGCCTGCTCGATCGACTGTGAGGTGTCTTTTATTAAACTATCCTCGTACAAGGGTACGCAATCCAGCGGCGAAATAAACGAAAGGATTGGTTTGGAAATACCCGTAGCCCAGCGCCATGTTATCCTCATCGAAGATATCATCGACTCGGGCAATACTATGGCGCATTTTTTGCCCACCTTGCGCCAATTGCATCCCGCCTCCATCGCCATCGCTACACTCTTATTCAAACCTGAAGCCCTCATACACCCTATTCATATCGACTACCTCGGCTTTGAAATACCTAACCGCTTTGTGGTAGGTTATGGCCTGGACTACAACGGCCTGGGCAGAAACCTGCCGGCTATTTATCAGCTTGATGAATAAAGTATAAGTCAGGTTTCAGAATTATTCTGTTCTCCGTTTTCCGTTCTCTGTTTTCCGTTCTTTTTACTAACTTTATCATTGACAAACGGACAACCGACAACCGACAACAGAGAACAGAGAACTATGCCCAAAACGCCTTCCGACCGCTTGTACCATCTTATCAAATCGCTATCGGGGTCCGAGAAGCGATACTTCAAGATATTTGTCCATACCGACAACGACAAAGACAACAAATACCTGCGGCTATTTGACGCCATCGACGCCCAGCCGGCTTTTGACGATGAAGCCCTTTGCCTGCAGGTTTACCAGGGTGAGCCGATTCAAAGTCGCAAGTTCTCAGAACTCAAGGCCTATCTCTACGACATGGTGGTGAGAAGCCTGCAATCTTATGATGAAAAGCAAGCTGTTGACAACCGCCTGCGCAACCTGCTGCTGGGAGTCAAGTCGCTTTACAAACGCGCTTTATTCGACGATTGCTTCAAAGTGCTCCAAAAAGCGGAAAAGCTGGCAGAAAATTTCGAGAAGCTGGATGCCCAGTTGGAAGCGCTGCATTGGCACAAGCAAATAGCCTATGCAAGGGCTGATATTGCGTATCTCGACCGGCAACTGGACCTGATTGCTGCCCGGGAAGCCGAATGTCTTGATCTTATGCGCAACCTCACGGACTACCAAACCCTGTTTTACCGTGTATGGGTGGCTGTGCGGAAAAACGCCCAACGGGCAGGGAGCCAGGATGAAATACTGCAGGAAGTATCTTCGCATCTGCTGTTGACTGACCCCGATCAGGCGCTAACCCATCAGGCCCGTATTTTTTATTTCCGCATTAAAACCGTGCTGAGCTATTCTGCTAAAGACTACCAGAATTTTTACCTGCTGGGAGGCGAACTCATCGGGCTCATGGAGGCCAAACCGCATTTCCTGCGCGAAGATTTATCGGAATACATTTCTGCCCTGAGCAATTATGCCGTGAGTTGCGGTTTTCTGGGGCGCTACCGGGAAGTCAATGAATGCCTGGAAAAACTACGTTGCATCACCCCCATTACGCTAGACGACAAACTCAAAATTCACCGCCAATATTACACCCATAAGTTCAGGTTGTGCATCGAGACCGGTGATTTTGACGAGGGATTGCGCGTAGTAGAAGACCATCTCAATGAGTTGGAGCAACTTGATAAGGATCTTTTCGAGCGCAGCAGTTTTTATTTTCAATACTTCTATATCTTTTTCGGGGCAGGCAATTATAACCGCGCGCTCGACTACCTCAACCAATGGCTCAACCTGCCCCGCAGCATCGAGCGGCAAGACCTGCAAAGCCTTTCACGGGTGCTCAACCTTATTATACACTATGAAATGGGCAATCACCTGCTGCTGGAATCCCTATTACGCTCTACTTACCGGTATTTGAACAAACAAGAGGGATTGCTGGAATTTGAGGTCAAACTCATCCATTTTATCAGGCAGGCAGGCAAGTCGGTAGATAAAAAAGAAACGCGCAAAGCGCTGGTGGCACTAAAAACGGATTTTCAGCAATTGCTGCAAAAGCCCAAAGAAAAAGCCATGCTTCAAATGTTCGACTTTGAGGCATGGCTCGATAGTCACCTCGAAGGGCGTTCGTTTGCCCAGCTGGTGAAAGAGAAATATATCGACAAAACAAGCACTTAGTTGGACTTTAGCCTTTAGGTTAATTATGGTATGACCTCGGAGAGGTCAAATATTTGTAAAAAACAACATAACAAATACAACGCCGACCTCGGAGAGGTCGCATATTTGTGCCCTTTTAATATGCGACCTCTCCGAGGTCGATGCGGTTTTTAATGTATTTTTTTCTAAAAATGTTAGACCTCTCCGAGGTCATACCAACTTTAATCCAAATGGCTAAAGTCCAGCTTAAAGCTAATTCAAGATTCCATGATGAGCCGAGGACATCCGTAGGCCGTAGATGGAGTCTTGAACAAGCTCTTAATCGCGCAAGGGCGACGACAACCGGCTGATGGTATTGGCTTTGCTAAGTATCACATCCTCTTCGCTTCGCAGGCGAATATCTATTTCGCCCCAGCGCGGGGTTATCGTCGGCTGACCTTCGGGTAGTTTTACATAACCGCCCTTCACTGCCTTTTGCTGTTTTTTGGTTAGTGCCGTAACTTCAAAATAATCCAGCGTGTGTCTGCGTTTTTTCATGCTCTTATTATTTAAATCAGATTCCTCCACGCAATTTATAGGCAATAATATTGCATTGCAACCAAATAATGCGAAAAAGTCAGCTCCCTGACGTCTTTATTCCGGTAGTAATTCCTGGATCAATTCGCTTTCGTAGCCTTTTTGCAAGCCGTAGCGTATGAGTTTGACCCTACGCTCATGTGGAAGATTAGCAGCGTATTCGGTAGCTTTTTTATGCAATATCGCTTTTAGCGCGTCGGCATATTCGCCGGGGTCGATCTCTTCCATGGCCTTGCGGATGCACCAGGCCGATATTTGCCGGCGCTTTAGTTCCTGCGTGATGCGCACCCGGCCCCATTTTTTCATGTTGAATTTGCCGCGGGCAAACGACCGGGCAAAGCGCTCCTCGTTGAGAAAACCGCTTTCTACCAGCTCGGTCATCACTTGCTCCAAATCCTCGCCGTAGATGCCCAGGCTGAGCAGTTTGCTCCGCGTTTCGTAGTGCGAACGCTCCTGATAAGCGCAGTAACGCTGCATTTTGAGCAGCGCCTGCTGCTTGCTGATGTATTTGGGTTTGGTCAATTTACCGCTGTTTGGAATCGCTTTCAAAGATAAGGTTTTGCCTTAGCCGGGCAACATATTTTTACTCAATAAAAGTAATCAATCCGCCGTTCTGGTATATATTCATAAATACATCAAATGAACACCAATTCTCATTCGAAGGCCTTAACATCTACCTTTTCCTTTGATTTCTGGGGTTTAATTGCCGTGCTTTCTTTCATGTTGCTCGGTGGGCTTGTATTAAGTGGGGCATTTTTATTTGTTGAAGCGGATACAGACAAAAATAACCTGGCACTCCCCTTTTTGTTCCTGTATTGTAGCTTCATCCTATTTCTGTTTTGGACAACGCTGACTTCAAGCTATTCCATTCGAATAGCAAAGAACCGGGTTTACTTGAAAACTATTTCAAAATCTTTTGAATTTGCCGAAAGCGATATAACGGGTTTTGCAGTTCATAAAAGATATAATTCCAGACATCAAATTGAAATTTTATTGCTTCGAATTAAAAGCGGTCAGGAATTTGAGTTGTTTGCGCACAATTACAACAATTATCCCCTATTGAAAGCAGAGCTGACGGCTGGAGTGCCCGAAAATATTCGCCAGAACAGAAGTTATCTGCGACATTAGGATGGCAAGCAATCGCTAATCACCATTTATTTTGAATTGGAGGGCTACCCACAGGTCTCTTTTGTGCCTTATTCACTGCGCAAACTCTTCACCGGGTTGGCCAGCGCCGCGCGGATGCTCTGAAAGCTCACCGTGATAAACGCGATGGCAATAGCCGCCAACCCCGCCATCACGAATACCCATGCCGATATGTCTATGCGGTACACAAAGTCCTGCAACCACTTGTGCATGCCCCACCAGGCCAGCGGCGTAGCGAGCAGCAGCGCAAAACCCACCAGCAGGAGGAAGTCTTTCGACAACAGGCCTACAATGCCCGCCGTAGTCGCCCCCAACACTTTCCGGATGCCGATCTCTTTGGTGCGTTGCTCGGCCATGAAGCTGGCCAGGCCGAACAAACCCAGGCAGGACACGAAGATGGCCAGCGAGGCAAATATCAACGCGATTTGCCCCAGGCGCTGCTCGGTTTGGTACATGCGACTGAAAGCCTCGTCGAGGAAACGATAAGAAAAAGGCTGCGTAGGCGCCATGGCCTTCCATTGCTTTTCCAGGGCGGCAATGACGCTCCGGCTTTCACCGGCTTTGTAGCGCAAGGTGATCAGCCCCCGCGAATCATCCAAAAACAAGCCGAGTGAACTGATGTGGGTTCTCAGACTTTCAAAGTGGAAGTTTTTGACGACACCGATAACGGTATACTCCACAAAATCGCTGGGCTTGGTATCTCCTTTGGGTTCGCTTTCCAGGTAGTAAATCTTTTTGCCAATGGGATTGTCTGTAAAGCCGAAGTTTTTCAACGCGGTTTCATTGAGTATGACCGCCGAACTATCAGCCGGCCGGTTTTTGTCAAACAAGCGGCCTTCTATCAATTCCAGCCCCAGGGTTTTGAAATAATCGTGGTCGACGTCCCAAATGTCGAGATTAACGGAGTTGTCCTGGCGGAATTCCCTGCTTTTGGTAAAGGTCGTATTGTTGCGGTTGGAGGGCACAGGCAGGAATGAACTAATGGTAGCGCTTTCTACGCCGGGGTGTTTGAGCATTTCCTGTTTGAATGCCAGTATGCCGTCGCCCAGCGCATAGGCATCGTCAATGATGATCAATTGGTCTTTCCGGAATCCCAGCTTTTTATTTTGAATGTAATTCAATTGGTTGTAAACCACCGTGGTGCAAATGATAAGCACAATAGCGGTAGCAAACTGAAACACGACGAGCGCGCTGCGCAGGCCACCGTGTTTGGCTTTCCTGCTCAATTGCCCTTTTAAGACTTTGATGGTCTCAAAGCCGGAAAGGAAAAAAGAAGGATAGCTGCCGGCCAGGAAGCCGGTGATGAGCACGCCGCAAGCCAGCAATCCCCAAAACATGGGGCTCGCCCAGGGTATCTGAATAGCCCGCCCGGTGAGTTCGTTAAACCAGGGCATTACCGCCGAGGCCAAAGCGAGTGCCAGTATCAAGGACAGGAAGGCCATAAACAGGGTTTCGCTCATAAATTGGCCGATGAGCGCGCCACGCGTGCTTCCCAGCACTTTGCGCACTCCGATCTCTTTGGCGCGATGCGCCGAACGCGCCGTGGCCAGGTTCATGAAGTTGATGCAGGCAATGAACAATACAAATAAAGCGATAGCGCTAAAGATCCACACGTATTGGATATCGCCGTTGGGGCCCAATTCTACATCCAGATCGGAGTGCAGGTGAATGTCAGTAAGGCGTTGCAGGCCGATGCGGGCATATTGGCCGGTAGCTTCTAGTTTCTCAAGGCTGAGCCCCAGCATCTGTGCAGCCGTTTGGCCTATTTTTTGGCGGGAAAGGTTGTTGAATTTTTCACTGAATGTGTCAAATGACGTGCCTTCTTTGAGCAAAATGTAGGTCTGGAAATTGTTGCTCATCGCCCACATCTGGGTTGCCTCCATTATCTCCCTGTTGCCGTTTAGCGACATCAATAGATGCGCCTGAAAATGCGAGTTGGCAGGCATATCTTCAAAAACCCCGGTCACTTTCCAGGCGGATTCATTTTCGACGATGAGGTTTTGGCCCATGGCTGCCTGCGCAGAGCCGAAGTATTTTTCAGCTCTGCTGCGCGATAGTACCACGCTGTTGGGTTTGGTAAGACAGGTGCGCGCTTCGCCGCTCGCTATGGCCAGTGGAAATATCTCAAAAAAGGTACTGTCGGCATAGAGTACTTCTTCTTCGCGAAAATTCTGGGTACCCTCGCCTTCCTTCCTCACGAGGTGGCTGCCGTAATTCCGAAGCCGGCAATAGCTCTGCACATCGGAGATCTCGCGTTGCACATCGGGGCCGATGGGCACCCCCGTAACGGCAAGCTGAAAGTGGTTGCCGCCGAAGTTGATGTCGGCATACGTCCTCACAATGCGGTCGGCCTGGGGATTCCAACGATCGTAGCTCAACTCGTGGGCTACAAACAAGAGGATTAACAAACAACACGCGATGCCGATGGCAAGTCCGGCAATGTTGATGAAGCTGTACGCTTTGTTTTTCTGCAGATTGCGAATCGCAATTTTGATATAGTTCTGAAACATAGTCGGGTGATTTCTTTTTTCTGCTACAAATATTGCTTCACTACATTTTCCGTGACGACTTGGCCATCGAGCATGCGTATGATTCTGTTGCCAAATTCGGCGCAGTATTGCGAGTGGGTGACCATGAGTATGGTAGTGCCCTGGGCGTTGAGTTCGGCCAGTATTTTCATGACCTCGTCGCCGTTGGAGGAGTCGAGGTTGCCGGTGGGTTCGTCGGCCAGGATTAGCTTGGGCCGGTTTACGATGGCCCTGGCCACCGCCACGCGCTGCTGCTGGCCGCCCGACAGTTGCTGGGGGTAGTGGTTGCGGCGGTGCATGATGTGCATGCCTTCCAGCAGTTCTTCTACCCGTTGCTTGCGCTCGGCGGCGGGGGCGCCGGTATAAAACATAGGCAGGGCCACGTTTTCATACACCGTAAGCTCGTCGATCAGGTTAAAGCTTTGGAATACGAATCCCAGGTTGCGCTTGCGGATGTCGGCGCGTTTGCGCTCGGGCAGCCGGCCCACCTCCTCTCCGTTGAAGAAGTAGTCGCCGCCGTCGGGACTGTCGATCATGCCCAAGACGTTGAGCAGCGTCGATTTGCCGCAGCCCGAAGGGCCCATCACCGATACGAATTCGCCTTCTTTGATATCGACGTTCACTCCGCTGAGCGCAGTGGTCTCTACCTCGTCGGTGCGGTATATTTTGGTAAGTCCAACCGTTTTTATCATGGCTTGTATGGTTTATTTTATTTGTAAAATGTCTTTTTCGCCAAAATCCTCGTACCCCGATACGATCACTACCTCGCCGGCATTTAGTCCTTCAAGTACCTCGTAATAACTGGGATTTTGCCGGCCCAGCCTGATCGCGCGTTTTACGGCCGTTTGTCCGCCGGGGTTGAGCACGTATACCCATTTGCCGTTGGTGCTTTGGTAAAACGAACTGCGCGATATCAGCAGGGCTTCCTGCTCGGCACTGAGTTCGAGGTTGACGGAGAGGGTCTGCCCCCGTTTGATAGCTGCGGGAAACGGCCCGGTAAAGGCCATGTCGGCTTCAAAAGCGCCGTTGGCTACCTGCGGGTATATTTTGGCGATTTTGAGTTCGTACGTTTTTCCGGCAAAAATGAAAAAGCCTTTTTGCTCGGGGTAGATGCGCGAGATATAAAACTCGTCGATGCGCACCCGCACTTTGTACGCGCTGAGGTCGTCGATTTGCGCCAGTTGAATGCCCTCTTGCACCGATTCGCCGAGCTCGGCCGACAAGCCCGATAGCTGCCCCTCGATGGGCGCCTTGACGAGCAGATTGTCCAGGTTTTGCTTGGCGATATCGAGGTTGCGTCGCATCAGGTCGAGCGAGTTGTCCATCTGCTGCGACTGTATGAGCCCCGACAGGCTGTCTTTGGCTATGGTTTTCAGCAACAGAGCCTTTCGGCGCACTAAGTTGTTGTACTCGTCTTCCATCTCCTGGAGTTCCACTTTCGACACCACGCCGTCGCGGGCCAGCGAGCGGGTGCGTTGCAGGCGCTTAGCGAGCAGGTCGATCCTGTACTCCACATCCAGCGCCGATTCGCGCAGGTTGAGGCTCTGCTGGTCGCGCAGCAGGCTCATATTCTGTATCTGGCTGATCTGATTAATAATGTCGGCCTCCTGGTTGAGATAGCTGAGCTGAAGGTCGGGGTTACTAAGGCGCAGAATCAACTGCCCGCTGCGCACCATCGCGCCGTCTTCTACAAATTTTTCTTCTACGCGGCCGCCCTCTACCGCAGCAATCACCACACTTCTGATGGGCAGCACCGCGCCCGTCACGGGTATCTGCTCCCTGAATGCCCCTCGGTGTATAGTATCCAGCAGTATCCGCGTGGCGTCCACATTAAGCCTTGCGCCGCCGGAGCGCTTCAAGCCGCGTAGGGTTAAAAAGCCCACCGCCATTAAGGCTACTGCTATTAGCGCTAAACGTTGCCAGGTCCACGTCTTTTTTGCAATTACTCTATCCATTTTTTTTTGCGCTGATGCTTATTGTGCGCTATGGAATAGGGTGTAAAATCGTGCCGGTTTTTTAATTAATTGGATATCAACATATTAATATTAAAATATAGTATTCGCATTGTCCGGAATTGAACAGGATAGTGTCCGGAAATGGACAGGTGGGGGTGTTTCGGCTCTGCTCAATGACCGCATTTCGACTCCGCTCAATGACCGGCAGAGCAGGCCGGGTCGTTCGTTGAGCGGAGTCGAAACGAACTTCGGTGAAAATCCTGCACAACAGATTCAAAAGATCAAAAGCCCCATTGTAGATTTGAATTTATGAAAAGATTATCTTTGTATATGACCGGGCTATTTCATCTATATCTACCCTCAAGTGGGGTGATAGGGATGAAAAAACATACTTATAAACGAGTTAGGCGGCAACCTTTGGGCGACAGCACTAACTTGAAACTGACGAGAATTTGAAAAGATTTTTTCTTAAAAACAGACTTACAATAAAAATGAAACAGACACTAATTCTAATATTTCTATTCTTATTCGGACTAAATGCAAAAGCAGACTACGGATATATGAGTTTGTCAGCATTAGTTTGTGAAGCTGACTTTGGAGCTATTGGCACTATTGTAAAACTTGACAAGAGTTACTTTTACTTAAAGGTTGAAAAATATGTTTTGAGCAAACTTGAATTCGACACTCTGAAAATCCAAAAATTTGAGAGTTGGTCTTGCGGACAGAGATATGGTAAATATGAAGTTGGGCAAAAAGAGTTGGTGTTTTTCCGCAAAAGTAATTATGTAATTGACGATTATGACTTATTAGGTTATGGTGCAGGTGGCGAATTTGAATTACCCATAAAAGGCGATTCGATTTTTTACAACTACTCATACGGGAAATTAAAGTCGTATTCCCTCAATGAATTTTTATATGCCTTGAAAGACTTTAATTCGCTTAAACAGAATACTAAAGAAACATCAATATCAATCAACAAAGAAGAGCAAGATTTATTTTCATCAAAGTCAAATCTACATAAACTATTTATTGAATGCAGAAAAAGAAATTATGAAGGAGAATTTGAAGTCCCCACAAATGGTTTCATTTCAAACTTAGAGAAAAGTCATCTTTATCAAGACTACGAAAACAAAGTTTATGTATATGGTTTCAATATGGATTCAATTTATTTATCTGTTGACGATGCTGAAGTTTGGAAAACAGAAACCTATTTTATTGTAAAGCCCAAAGATGCTTGGACAAGAAGATGGTTAAATGTCTATTCCACGAATGACAAAAATAAGTCGAAAGTCCTTTACAACCAGCTTTTTGAAATCTTAGAATTGCCGGAGCCACGAATATATTTTGGGAGTTATTACAGAGACACAATTTATGGCAGTTACGAAGCTATCCCAAGAACGGCTCACTATCTTGATGATATGCACGAAGATGAGTTTTTAAAGTATGAACTCCTGAGTTACAGCTACACAATAATGTCAAACAATTCTAAAGAGACATTTAAAGTTAAATCTTCAAGGGGAACGCTTGAGCTTCACGATAGATTGCGAAAAATGAATCCTGGTGACCAGATAAATATTTCTGATGTTTATGTACTTTACCCTAACCAAACCGTAAGACAAATTAAAGGACGAACTGTAATAGTTGGCAACAGACAATGACGTGAATATGATGACGAAACTTTATGGACACAGTAAGGCAGCCGCTAACAGCGGGTTTAAGAACTTGGCGGTTCAGTGGTTAAATGAACATTTGTTCTTCGCATCAAGTGTGGTGCTGGCAGACAGTTTTGTGCTCCGAAATCGCCAACTTCTTAAACCCGCAAACCGTTAGTGGCAACCTTGTGACAGACGGTTCAACAGTAAAAAGATAGTAACAAATAGCACACTACTGGACATTTTAGAAAAAGGTGGAAAAAAGCACGACTTTTGTGTTAACCACAACATAAAAGAAGATGCTTTCTCCACACCTACGCAAATTTAACGAACTGTACCAAAACTATGGTCTTGGGGCGGTAAAA
>JAEUUQ010000132.1 GCA_016787505.1 Saprospiraceae bacterium
TAAATGCAGGCTATCCAGCAATTGTTCCATCAAATACCGCTTGCCCACTGCCAAATAACCGGCAATGCCGTTGGCGCCAAGCGCTTGCCTGAGCGCATCCTCATCGTAGTTATCCTGCGCTTCTATCGCATCAAATAACACAAGGTACTGGTTGACTTCGCCTAATGTGTGACGCTCCGCCTGCCTGCGAAAAAATCGCTTCTCCGCCGGCGTCATGGCTTTTATTAGTTGATATACTTCCTGGCTAGGCGGTTTCATGAAATAATTGCTTTATATATTTTGCGAAGATAATAAATTGGAGTTGTTATTTATGAGGGGTTAGTGCCTTCGGCAGTTTAGCGTTAGGGTTTAGTGCTTCGCAGTTTAGCGTTAGGGTTTAGTGCTTCGCAGTTTAGCGTTAGGGTTTAGTTGTCTAAACATAACTCTAAACCCAATAGCTAAACCCAATCGCTAAACCCAATCGCTAAACCCGCCGAAGGCGCTAAACCTATTATTTACTCCAAATATTTCATTTGCCTTTACGCGTTGGTAAGCGTTCCTTTGTCATATATTTTTAACAAAAGAAAAAAATATCCACATGATACAGCGTATTGTAATCCTGTTATTTCTGGGCATTTTGCTGATGGGCGTTGCCCGGGCGCAAACCGGGGCCTGGACCACCTATTTGAGTCCGACCCAAGTGAACGATTATGCAGAAAAGGACAACAAGGCCTATTTTGCTACCGATGCGGGCATTTATGTAATGGACAAAACCACTCGTGCCATCGAACATTGGACAAAAAACACCACGGGACTGCCCTCCGACCGGGTAGAATCTATTGCTTTTCATCCCGACACCAAAACGATGTTCATAGGCACTTACGATATCGCGTTGGCCTACTACGACCAAGGCGAGTGGCACAGCCTGACTTATCCCGAAGCTATTATCCCCGAATGGGGTAATCCTGTATTGACCTATTGTGTGGCCTTTGATGCGGAGGGCCGTCTATGGGCGGGTACCAACCGGGGCCTGGTGCGTTACCACGACGGGCAGTGGGCTATTTATAACCAGCAAAATACGGGGCTGTTTATTGATAATGTCTGGAAGTTGGAACACGACCTCGAAGGCCGCATCCTGGTGGGCAGCCATATCATGGCACGCGTAACCGGCGACCAGATAGAGCAAATATCGCCGGATAGTGACGGGGGCAACAACACGTTCATCTTTGCCTACAGCGATGCCAACATGATCTGCCAGCAAAACGGCGACCTTTGGTTTATTACTGACATTGGCATTGTTTGCCACTACAACGGCCAATCGTGGGATATCCAAAATCAGTTTGACAATATCGAGATTCCTTTCAGCCAAGTCAACTATGTGACGGAAGACCAGCAAGGGCAATTGTGGGCAAATATCGGACAGAATGGTTTTATACGTTATGATGGCTCGGCATGGGTAGAGGCATCGCCGCTCGATGCCACCGATGCCGAAGCCGTCTCTTCCGGCCTCGTGTATACCGATTGGGCCACCCTGCTTTTCCATCAAAACAAAGTACTGGTGCATACACCTGAATCTACCGACGACTATGCCCTGGGCAATTATCCTTATGATCCTGTAGCCACCCAGTTGATTCGCGACCATGAGGGCCGGATTTGGGGTATGCAGGGGTATCATACCCTTCGCAACCTCACCACGGGAGAATCCATCGCTTTTGAGTTGAACGGTGAGCCGTTGTACCTCAATACGCCTACTTTTGACCCGCAGGGCAGGCTGTGGGCCATGGGTGGTGCGCGCATCGGTTACTATGAAAACGGCGAATGGCATCTTTTTGACCCCTCCAATTCACCCCTGCCCGCCGATGAATATTATACTGATATGATCGTTGATCCGCAGGGAGATGTATGGGTATATATTTATGATTGGGGGCTTTGCCGTTACAATGGACAGGAATGGAAAGTGGTTCCGCATCCTGTTATTGCCAACGGCTATGTAGTAGCTATGGGCCCCAAGCAGGCCGGCGAAATTTGGCTGAGTATCTGGATTACTAATATCGGCACACGCATGTACCGCTTCAACGGCGAAACTATGAGTCTGCTAAATACAGGTTTCAACCTCGATTATGCCGGCGCGATCAGCCAGGACCCTTCTTCCGGCAGGGTGTATGTAGCGGGCACTACTACTCATATTGAATATTGGGATAACGGCGCATGGACTGAGATCGCCTTGCCTGCGGGCTTACCGACCAATGAATATATCTACCAACTCATAGCCGATAACGGAAGGCTGATGGCCGCCTCTCAATACCATTTGCTGATTTTCGAAAATGGCGAATGGACGGTATTTACATCGCTCAATGCACCCATTTCAAGCGAAAGCATCTATGATATCGAATTGGATCATCTGGGACAACTCTGGGTTATTCACAGCAATAAACCCATTCTAGAAATTTACCAGGCAGGATTGGTCAATAGCATTCCCGAACCGGGTACTGAACAAAGCAGCCTGCTGCGATTAGCCCCCAATCCCGCCGTAAACTCCGTGACCCTCCACTATGATATCACAGATACTTCGGCGCTGTGTACCATCTACAACCTGCAGGGCCAGGAGGTCGGCCGTGAAATACTGGATACAACTGCCGGAAATCACCCAACAGTCGACCTCAGTGGGTTGCACAGCGGTATCTACCTGGTATCGCTGTCAACCGGAGGCCGGAATGTCTCGGCAAGGCTGGTTGTTCAGAGGTGACAAGGTGACAAGGTGACAAGGATAGGGGGAACGTTTACCGTTCTCCCTATCCTTGTTATCAGGGATTTGAGGAGTTAAAAGTAACCGCGCCGATCAATTGATCATAGCGTTCACCGAAGGGATGGTAATAGATGAGGATCGTA
>JAEUUQ010000143.1 GCA_016787505.1 Saprospiraceae bacterium
CAGATATTGACTTTTTCGTCAAGCTTGAGCAGTTCTTTTTCCAGCGCGCCCCGGTCGCGTTGAGGAGTGTTGTAAGCTCTGCCGACGTGGTCTTGTAAAATATATTCCCCTTTTTCGGTGAAAAAATCCCTGTAGGCGATCAGGTCTTCGTGGGTATTCAGTATTTTTTTGACCTCCTCGTGTTTGCCCATTTTGATCATAGGCACGGCATACCAGTCGTTGGGATTCGCGGCCATACCCAGGATGATCTGGTCGGCATTGAGGTCGAACAGGTTTTCTTTTCTGGATAATTTACGCATCACCTCATTAGAAAAGGTGTTCATTGGCTTGATCCTGCCCATGTGGTCTTGCATAAGCAGCCTGCCAAAGTTTGCCGCATGGTCGAGGGGGATCGGTTGGGTATTTGCCGGCGTTTGAGCTGATAAGGCTATCGTGCACAAGCAAGCTATGACAATCGCCGATATTGATTTTTGGGATTGTCGCATTCTTTTGATGCTTTCGCCAAGCGATTGGAAGCGGCTGTTATTTTGGAATAAAGTCAGAAGCATTCCCACCGTGAGAATAAAATAGCCGAAATAAGAAATCCAGGTTCCCGGGGCGTCGTGGTTAACGCTCAGATAGGTGCCGAGTTCGTCCTGGTCGTAAGAAGACTGAAAAAAGCGGTAGCCGCCGTAATTCAAAATATTATTCATAAAAATGCGCTGAT
Source organism: Saprospiraceae bacterium (assembly GCA_016787505.1). GTDB lineage: Bacteria > Bacteroidota > Bacteroidia > Chitinophagales > Saprospiraceae > JABWBR01. Next base: position 707 of record JAEUUQ010000143.1, read on the forward strand.
TCCTTTTCAGGTTTTTTCTGTCGTCGATCAGCGTCACTTCGCTGGCATAGGAAGAAGCGCTATTGGTGCCGGGGTATCTTTCCATGATAAAATCGTGGAGGTAAATGGAAAAGGGCAATTCGATATTTTTGGAACCGTACGACACGGCGAGACTGGTATTTCCGCCTGTGGCTATCCGGGACCGGCCTTCCACGCCTTGCGCGCCAAATACATAAAAGCGTTGTTCCTGGTTATTAATGCGCACTTTCATATCAAGCGCGGCCATGCTTGTGCTGGTCATTTTGGGAGAAGAAGACACTACGTCCAATTTAGCGCTGGGCTTAAAATCGCCGATCACAAAATTATGGGCGCCGTTGGAATACAGGCTGCGAAGCAACAAAGGCCGGTAGACGCCGGGAACGAGCGTATCGTTCTTTTGAGTGGCCATTTGGGTTTGCGTGAGCGCAAAATCCGTGATAAAAAGCAGCTTGTCGTTTTCGTATTTAATATTGACAGCGCCGGGTAATTCGGGGTTTCCGAAATTGAAAGTCAGGCCGTGGATGGTAGTTTTATCCTTGTATTTTACGTAGTATTCCTCGCGGCCTTCCATGCCTCCCACTACTACTTTGAGAATGGGAATGCCGCCGGGGTCGTCGGCCAGGACTTCTGCGGGATTGGGCATAAAACCGAGCACTTCTACTTCCACTTTATCATTGCCGAGCAGATATGATTTTTTTAAATGATTATTTCCGAGCGTAGCAAAAAGCACGGGTTCGTCAAACCGGTAGGTTTTTCCCGATTGTTTTGCTTCAAAAAGCAGGTAAGTCTCGGCCGATATAAAATAATTGGCGGCGCTTTCTTCGCGAATGTGCATCATGCCTTCGCTGCCGAAATAGCGGGTAACGCCCGCGCCCAGCACGATAACGATCATAGCCAGGTGAAAAGAAAGCACGGGCCATTTTTTCTGGGGAATCATCCGGTACCGGAAAATATTGACCAGCAGGGATATGGCGAACAGGACAAGTATCAGCTCAAACCACCAGGCTTTGAACACTACTTTTTGGGCCGAGCTGGTGCCAAAATCGTTTTCGATGAAAGTCGCCACCGCAATAGCAATAGCGAACAAGACCATGTATAGTCCGGCGGCAGAGGTTGAGAATAGTTTGTCTGCGATTTTTTTTACAACCTGCATGGGTGTCGAATTTTAATGCCTTTTGCTTAGAAAACCAGGAATAAAGGCAAAATTATTCGTATAAATCGTTAATAGCGATGAGGTTGGGGGTGACTTTGGTCATTGATCACTTCAGTGCAATATACTCTACCAGTAGTGCATTCCGGTCGATACCCAGGTATTGCTCGGGGGGCTCGCTGATGTATTGAAGCACTTTATAGGAATTGAGTAAAAGGATTTCCCGGAAGGGGCTATCGGAAGACAGGTTAAACGTGTTGCGCATTACGATAAACAGGAAATCAGGAGGGAGGTTGTATTTGCGAAGACTTTCGTACTTGTTTTCCAGCTTGATATGGCCTTGTTTGGTCAGTTCTTTTATGGCTTTTTCAAACATCTCCCGCACATTGGGTTTGATTTTGTAACCCAATGAAAAATTTACGCGATAAATTTTTCCAGGCAGGATTTCCAGGAAATTGTATTCATCCTGGTAGGGTACGTCGGTTTCATTAAAATGCAAAAACCAATACGCATCGGCGCGTTTGGGTTGTTTTTGATAAATAGATTTCAAAATTTGTTTCTCCACCCGGTTGTTAGAGCGGGCAGTGGTAAGGTATACGATATTGGAGGCAAATTTGGGAATATCTTCATCCTGACTAACCGCATCAATAATATCGGTATAATGGTGAATATCCACGTATTTGCGCTTGTTGGCCAGCAAACTTTTGCTTTCGTGATGTACATACATGATTGCAAAAAAAACGGTCATCAATGTTAGCGTCACGCCCGCTCCGTGGGCGATTTTCTGCACGTTACCGGCAAAAAAGATACCCTCAATCGTCAGAAAAATGAGCGTAAAAGGTATTACGCGTATCCAACTCCAGTGTAAGGTCTTGTGCAGGTAAAAAGTGAGGAGCATAGTGGTGGACAACATGGCCAGTGTGATGGCAATACCATATGCGGCTTCCATGTTGGCTGCTTTCTGGAAATGCAACACCACAAATACACAGCCCACAAAAAGCATATTGTTAATCATCGGAATGAAAAGCTGCTGCCTCAGTCGACTCGGATAGCGTATTTGCACTCTGAACCAGGTATCTAATTTGATGGCTTCGCTGATCAATGAAAACGAGCCGCTGATCAGCGCCTGGCTGGCTACCACGGAAGCAAGGGTGGCAATAACGACTCCGGCGCCCACAAACCAACGCGGCATAATAGAATAAAAAGGATTGAGTCCTTCCAGGGTTTGGTTTTCATAAGTTGCAAGTACCCAGGCGCCCTGTCCGAAATAATTGATTAACAGTGCGGTTTTGACGAAAATCCAGGTCAGGCGGATGTTGGTTTTGCCGGCATGGCCAAGGTCGGAATACAAAGCTTCGGCCCCCGTAACGCACAGAAAAACCGCACCGACTATAAACCACGAACTGGGGTGAGTGGTAAGGATGTGGTAGGCATACCACGGATTTAGAGCAGCTACGATGCCCCAGTTATTATTCATGGCCAGGATACCCCAAAAAATCAACATCGAAAACCATACAACCATAATGGGGCCGAAAGATTTGCCTACCCTTTCTGTGCCAAATTGCTGAAAAGCAAATAAACCGACTAAAATGCCAATTACGATGGGTAAGACAGGAATATTAGGCGACAAGATAAGCAGACCTTCTACCGATGCCGTAAGTGAAATAGCGGGCGTGATAATACCATCGGCCAGCAGGGCTGCACAACCCAGCATGGCTACAAAAACGATCCAGCGGGGCGCCCGGCGTTTGATCAGCGCATATAGCGAAAAAATGCCGCCTTCCCCGTGGTTGTCAGCCTGAAGCGTAAGCCATATATATTTAAAGGTGGCCTGCAGGGTAAGCGTCCAAAAAATGCACGAAAGTCCGCCATATACCAGTTCCTGGGTAATAATGTTTGTGCCTAAAATGGCGCTCATTACATATAGCGGCGAGGTACCGATATCGCCGTAAACTATGCCTAAGGTAACCAGTAGCCCGGCAAAAGTAACTTTTGAATGCGGTGACTGATTCATGAGTTGAAAATAGCGATATTGAAGAATAAGGAGTCAATCCAGAAAACCTATGCCCGCCCGGTAAAGGTACAAACCATTTTATTGCCATAATAGTAGCGGGGCTGAATAGGTGTTTTTTGTCTCGTTGAAAAGATTAAGCTTGGTAGGAGTAACTACTACCTGAATGCTATGTTATTTAAATTATTGCAAAAAGGATATGCAAGCTGAATAGCAAAATTTCGACAGATTCAAATAACGTGCACAAAATTTTAAAAATTTTGTGCACGTTTAATTTAAGCCTCCGCCTTTAATCATCGCAAACACCAAAAACAACACCCCCACCGCAATGCGATAATACCCAAACCCGGTAAACCCGTGCCGGTTGAGCAAAGACACAAACCATTTCACCGCAAAAATAGCTGTGATAAAAGCCAGGATAAAGCCGATGGCCAACTGCTGCCATTGCTCGCCAGAGATGGTCCCTTCAAATTTCAGCAAATCGTAACCCGATGCGGCTGCCATGGTAGGAATGGCCAGCAGGAAAGAAAATTCGGCCGCGCTTTTTTTCGACAAGCCGTTGCTCATACCGCCAATGATAGTGGCCGCCGCCCGCGATACGCCCGGTATCATGGATAAACACTGAAAAAAGCCGATATACAGCGCTTTTTTGTACGACATGTTGGAAAGCTCCTCGTCGTTGGGCTCGCCCAGGTGCAGGCGCTTGTCGAGCCAGATGAGGATTACTCCGCCAACAATCAGCGACACCGCCACTACCCAGTGGTTGAACAGGTAGCTCTTTATTATTTTATACAATAAAAACCCAAATACCCCCGATGGCAAAAAGGCGACGAACAATTTGAGGTAAATCTCCGGCTTTAACAAAAAACGCCGGGCATATAGCGCCACGATGGCCAAAATGGCCCCCAACTGAATGAATATCTCGAAGGTTTTGGTGAATTCGTCCTCGTGGTTGCCCAACAAATAGGAGAGCAATATCATGTGCCCAGTAGAAGAGATGGGAAGGAATTCGGTGATGCCTTCAACTATGGCGGTTAAGATGACGTCAAGCAGCGACACGGTACAGGGTGTTTTGATTTGAAAGGGCAAAGGTAGGAAGTTTTGCAAGTTAAAAGAGTAACATTTTTGTAAAAAAATTTTGATTTATGGAATTATATATTTATTTTTGGAACAAACCTTATGAAAATTGGTTATTATAAGCAAAGCGATACTACGTGATTTTGGACAACTTCACCCCGATGCAGTTGAAGCGCTTAATACATGGTACAGGATCGTGAAAGATGAAGACTGGCGTTCAATTTCTGATATTCGTAATGTTTTCAATTCAGTGGACTACATAGGCAATGATCGCTTTGTGTTTAACATACGTGGGAATCGATATAGATTAATCGCTATGATTTTCTTTGATATTCGTACTGTATACATCCGATTTGTTGGAACGCATAAAGAGTATGACGATATTGATGCTTCTAATATTTAACAAATTGAATTCCCGATGAGCTACAACATTAACACAGAAGAAGAATATCGGCAGGTTATGGAGAAAATCGAGACCTATCTGCAACAAGCAACTCGAGGTGGTGGATTTCATACACTTGCTCCGCAAGAGCGCGATGATTTACAACGCCTCTCCATGTTGGCCGAAGCTTGGGAGGATAATATTCCCTTAATGCCCATACGGCAACCACAAACATTAATAGAGATGATTGAGCTAAAAATGTATGAACGCAAGCTCAAACAAAAAGACCTGGCTGCTCTACTTGGCATTTCACCAACCCGCCTTTCTGAAGTACTGCAAGGCAAACGCAAAGTGAATCTTGATTTGGCTAAACGGCTCTATTCTGTACTAAAAATCAGTCCCGAGTTTATTTTAGAGAAGGCTTAAGCCAATACTCTCATCCGTTTTATTCCCACAAAGCGTATATTTGATTCTAACACACTGTTATCAATACAGGAAGCGTTATTAATAAACCCCCTTATTTCAAATGAACCACATCAACACCTAAATTTCCATGACCGATTTCAAGTCGCCGGAGTGGGACCGCAAGTTCAGGAGCATCCTTGCCGATATCAAACAGGGCAAATGCGTGGTACTGGTAGGCCCCGAAATCGTGAAAACCGGGGGCAAGCCCCTGCGACAGGTGTTGCGCGACCAACTTATGGCTAGCAACGCCGACGATATCGCCCACTACTACGAACGCGACGGTTTTTTTCTGTTTCGCGATAAAATAGCCAAAGAAGACATCGAACGCGAGGTGGTGTTGTTTTACCAGGACCGCCAGCCCGGCGCCGATGTTGATGAAACCGCCTTGCTCAACCTGCTGCGCCTGCGCGCCCACCTCTTTTTATCGATCAATCCCGATAATTTTCTTTCAGAAATAGCCTACAAATATGGCATCAAACACCGCTTTGCTTATTTTCAACACGGCGGCGTCGCGGTGCAAGACGTAGAGCCCCCCAGCGCCGATATGCCCCTGTTTTACAACCTTTTCGGCTCCCTGCAACGCGACGATTCGCTGGTGCTCGACTACGACGACCTCTTCCGCCTGCTCAGCTCGCTATTGGGCGCGCCCGGACTGCCCAACAACTTAGCCCTGGCCCTCCAGCAGGCCAAACACTTTTTGTTTGTAGGTTTTGATTTCGACAAATGGTATTCGCAACTGATCCTGCGTATCCTCAGCGGCGAAAAAGCCATCCGCAAATTCGCCGTCGACCACACCGAAAAAAACGACAATACCACCACCTTCCTGGTCAAGCAATTCGGTATCGAATTCATAGATGACGAAGGGGCCTTCCTCGCCGAACTCGCCCAACGCGCCGCCGCCGAAGGCGCCCTGCGCGATATCATCGCCGCTCAAACGCCCGATGCGGTGCGCCTGACCCGCTACCTGCAAAACGGCGACGTGCTGGGCGCCCTCAATCAACTGAAAGACAACGACAAGGCCCGCGAAGACGCGACCCAACTACTGGCGCGCTTTCACGACCTCAAAGACCGCGAGTCGCGCAAGGTGATCGACCACAGCGATTATTCGGTGGAGTACAACCGCATCGTCGACGCCATTTTGGAAACCATCAAAATCCACCTGTAGCGCATGAGCAAGAAACGCTATCCCGGCGTACGGCCTTTTGAAACGGCCGATAAAGACCTCTTCTTCGGGCGGGAACGGGACGTGCAGGACCTGAGCGTGCTGATCGCGCTGGAAAAAATGGTGGTTTTATTCGGCAAATCGGGTTATGGTAAAAGCTCGCTGATCAATGCAGGTATTATCCCGCACCTTGCTGCCCAATCCGCCGGCAATGAAATAAGCTGGATGCCCATTACCCTACGACTGGGAAGTTATATAGATGGGATTAGCCCGGCGCCCATTGACAATCTGCTGGCCCGTTTGCACGAAAAATCGCCGGCGCCGGCTGAAGCCGGTTTTATGAGTCGACTGCCACAAAACCCCTTGTTATGGCATGCCTTCAAACAACGGCAAATAAGCCGCCCCAGCCGTTTTTTGCTGGTTTTCGATCAGTTTGAAGAATTTTTCACCTACCCCTTAGTCCAACAAGATACCTTCAAAGCCGAGCTTGCGGAGTTGCTCTACGTCGATATGCCGCAACAAGTACGCGAAGCCGCAATAAGCCTCGATAAATCCGACCGGCAACTGCTTTCCGAGCCGCTCGACATCCGGGCCCTCTTTGTGATCAGGGCCGACAGGCTCAGTCAGCTCGACACTATGAAAGACCGGCTGCCGGCTATCCTACATAAGCGCTACGAACTCAAAGCCCTGAGCGAGCAACAAGCCAGGGAGGCCATCGAAAAACCGGCGCAACAAGCGGGCGACTTTGCGTCGCCACCATTTGGCTATAGCCCTGAAGCGTTGCGGCTCATGGTACAAAAACTGGGTGAAAACAAAAGCGGAGAGCAGCGCAGCGGCATCGAAGCTTTTCAATTGCAGATCCTGTGTGAATACCTCGAAGGCGAAGTGTTGGCCGGCCATATCCGGGGCACGGTACAACCCCCGCATTTTGCCGATAAGATCAACGCTATTTATGAAGGTTATTACCAGCGTTTGCTGGACAAATTGCCGGAACAAACCTCCCGCGCAGCGCATACCCTGATTGGAGAGGCGCTGATTTTTGAAGACGACCAGACCGGCGAATCGCGGCGCCTCAGCGTGGATGCCGATGTGTTGGTGCAGCGTTACGCCCACTTAGGCATCAGCCATGAGGCCCTGCAGCAGTTGGAAAACGCCTTTTTGCTGCGCCGAGAGGCCAACTCCATGGGGGGCTTTAGTTACGAACTCAGCCATGACACCCTGCTTGCGCCTATACTGAAGCTCAAAGCCGAGCGTAGAGCCCAGGAAGCCGCCCTGGCCGAGCGCCAGGCCGCCCGTCGCCGCCAGCGTCGATTGCTGACGGCGCTTGGACTGGCATTACTCAGTCTGGCCACGGTAATTGCCATAGTAATAAACGTCATCATCCTGCGCAACGACGCCGAAGAAGCACGCAAGGTAGCCGAAAAAGAGAAAATAAACGCCGAGCGGGCCCTTGAAAACGTATTAAAGGCCCAGCAGGCCAAAGAAAAAGCCGAATTCGGCATACGCCTCGACCGCATGGGCCAGGTATTGCGCGGCGGCAACTGCCCCGACCAGGGCCAACTCCTCGACCTCGATACCATGAGCACCCGCCATGCCGGCGATGCCGTATTGCAACAAAAAATAAAAACCATTACCGATCAACTCACCAAATGCCGATAGCTATGAAACATCTGCTCGTGTTGCTTCTGATTATGTCGGCCCTATTTCAGTTGTATGCCCAGCAGCAACCCTGCAAGTCGTATGACTGCACCATCAAACGCGCCAAAGCTGCCATTGCCGCCAAAAACTACAGCGAAGCATTCGACTACCTGGAATCGGCCGAAGGCTACCCCAATGCCAAAATCAGCGAGGTGCGCGCCCTGCGCAAGCAATTGTTCAATGCCGTAGAAAAAGACAAACAGGTCGCTGTCGCCGCAAGAGATGAAGCCAAAAAACAAAGGGATCTGGCAGATAAACAAACCAAATTAGCCCGGCAGGAAAAGTTGCGTTCTGATTCACTGTTTAACCTGGCAGAAGCCGAGCGGGAAAAAGCGGAGGCCGTGTTGGACAAGATTTATTTTTATAAAGATAGGTTTGGGTTGGCGTATGAAAATGGGAAATATGGGTTTATTGATAAAAATTTAGAGACGAAAATTAAATTTGAATATAGAGAAGCTCTGCCCTTTGACTATACCGGGTTTGCTAAGGTGAAAAATAAATATGAACAGTATGCGCTTATTGACACACTTGGCAATGAATATCTACTTGCCTCAGAAATCAACCAACTTGAGCCAAGCATCACGGCCCTTGATTTACGTTTAAAGGGACTTGATAGTCTGCCCCAAGCCATTTTTGAGAACCCCCAGTTAAAAATACTTATTGTGGGTTTTAATCCATTGGAAAAAATACCTGCGGCAATCGGAAAATTGCATCAATTGGAATTCCTATTCCTATCTGGCAATAATATTTCAGGATTGCCACCCGAAATAGGTCAATTAAAAAATCTAAAACGACTTGACCTTAGCCATAATTCATTGGCCGAGTTACCTGCTTCGATCCAATTACTTCAGAACCTTAGGGAATTAGATATTGGAAACAACCACCTCGAACGGCTTCCTGTCGCTATTTGTCAATTGAGTGATTTGCATTATTTAGATCTTTCTTTTAATGCCCTAGAATCCCTTCCGGAAAATATTGGGCAATTAAATAAATTACAAGTATTAAACGCGGGGTTTAATCAGCTAAAAAAAATTCCTGCACAAATAGGCCTGTTGATTGAGTTGCAAGTACTTGATTTAACAAACAATAATTGCACTGAAATACCTTTCGAAATAGGTGATTTAGCCAACCTTCGAGTTCTGGATTTGAGTTATTTCAATGGAAATTCTATTCCTGCCGAAATTGGAAAATTGAGAAGTCTGCGCACATTAAACTTATCTTTTTCACCTCTAGAATCGTTGCCTCCCCAAATCAGCGACCTAAATCAACTGGAGTATCTGTATTTAGAAGGTATGTCTTTAAAAGAATTACCTGCTGATATCGGCAAATTAAAAAATGTAATAACACTGAATTTAAATAGCAATATATTGGTAAAATTGCCTGATTCTTTTTGTAACCTAAGCAATTTATTGGATTTACATATAAGTAAAAACCTATTCAATAAAATCCCTGATGCCGTTTTTAAATTACATCAACTAACAAGCATTGACCTTAGCAATAACAAGTTGGAAGAAACAAATAATGGAATGACAAATTTATCGCAATTAAAAAATATAAATTTATCAAATTGTGAGTTAAAAAAAATTCCAAAGGCGATATATAAATTAAACAATTTAGAAAGCTTGTATTTGAGTGATAATAATCTCAAACAAATTGATCCTGAAATTAAACAATTACAAGACTTAAAAAACCTCACTTTGGAAAACAATCTATTTAGCGAATTTCCGGTTGAGGTTATAAAATTACATAAATTGCAATATATATGTTTAAGCGTCAATGAAATAAAAAAAATTCCATTGGAGTTTTGGAATATGGATCAAATAAACATGATTGAACTATCGGGAAATAATATTAGTCAAATCCCTCCTGAAATTTCAAAAATGTCGAATTTATACTTGCTCCGGCTGGATAACAATCAATTGCGTGAAATTCCCGCCGAAATCGGCTTATTAAAAAACCTGGAGGGCTTGTTTTTAAACGACAACTTTCTCGAAAAGCTACCCAATCAAATCGGCCGGCTCAATTCATTGGATATACTCGATCTGAATCGAAATGAATTACGCAGTTTACCTGAAGAGTTGTGTAAACTTTCTGCCCGCATTGATTTCCAAGGTAATATAGACCTCGATACCATTCCGCCTTGCTTCGACGGCGCATACGTGGCATTGGACTTTGTGGAAGCAATTAATAGAAAAATTGAAAATACGCTCGATGAACCCCGCCTCTACCCCCTCTACGCCCGCCTCGTCGATACGCTCGAAACACGCTTTGTTAAGGACACCTCACTGCGCCTGGATTTAGGCGAAGCCTGCGCCCAAAAAGCCTGGTTCAGTCTGCTCGCCGGGCAATATGCCGCGGGCGAAGCAGCTGCACGTCGGAGTATGGCCCTCACCCACCTCGAACCCCAGATTAAATGCACCCTGGCGCATACGCTGCTTTTCCAAAACCGCTTCGAAGAAGCCAAAGCCGCCTACCTCGATTTTGCCGACGATGAGCCCGGCAATACGGATTATATTTTTGATGATTTTGACAAGCTGCGAAGAAACGGCGTTTCGCATCCAGATATGCCCCGTATAGAAGCACTGTTGGGAGGGTGAGAGGGAGGGTTCCGCGCTCTCATTTTGCATCTCCCACTCTCTCACTCTCTCACTCTCTCCCTCTCCGGAAGCGCTGCCCAATACACCGCAACCCCCTCCGGTCCGGCCTGGCAGGTAAACTCAGCCTTATGTGGCGCAATAAAGCTCTCGCCGCGGCGAAACACCCCCTCTCCGGCTGCATCGGAAAGCGTCAACTCGCCTTCGAGCACCAGCCCGATTGCGGGGCCCCGGCGGGGACGCCATTCATAAGATATCTCGGGTGCAAGGGCCAGGCGGCACAACTCGAAATCGGGGATGGGCGCGGGAAAAACCTCGAGGCCCTCGGGCGAACTCGCCTGGATGATAAACGGCTGTACCGGATCAAAACTCAGATTCGCCATCAGCTCGCCCACGTTGATGTGTTTGGGCGTGAGGCCGCCGCGGAATACGTTGTCGGAATTGGCCATCAGCTCCACGTTGACGCCTTCGAGGTAGGCATGGGGTACCCCGGCAGCCTGGAAGATGGCCTCGCCGGGATTCAAACGCACCAGGTTGAGCAGATAGACGGAAAATACGCCGCGGTCGTAGTGGCCGTCGCGGGTGTATGTCTCGAAAGCCAGCGCCGCCCAGTAGTCGGGTTCGTCTTTGTAAAGGCGGTGGGCCTGTAATTCGGGCAATAGTTGTTGTGCCAGGGGCTGCAACCACCGGTCGACCTCCTCCTGTGGCATTTCCAAAAGCGTCTTATACATGGCTTTGAGGTCGTGGTGTGGCAGTTGGGCGTAAAGCTCCGACAAGCCTGGGCGCTCAGCCCACAAAACGGCAATATCGGCCGGCCGGCGGAAGCCGTGCAGCAGCCAGAACGGCGTCAGCGCCGCCATGATCTCGGGTTTGTGGTTGTCGTCTCTGTAGGTTCGGTGCGGCGCATCGAGGGGGATGCCCAGCGCATTTTCGCGGGCAAACCCCGCCTCGGCGGCGGCTTTGGTGGGGTGCGCCTGTATCGAAAGCATGCTGCGCACATCCAGTATTTTCAACAAAAAGGGGAGTCGCTCTCCAAATTGCGCCAGGGCGTCGGGGCCCAGCCAATATTGAGGATCGCGGCGGATGAGGGCGCCCAATTCCTCCCATTGGCCGCCGACCCACACGAACGAAGGGGCCAGGGGATGGTCGCCCATCCACCATTCGGCAAAAGGCTGTTGGGCTGCGTTGTCGAGGCGCATCAGGGCCGGGATAAACTCGTATCCGCCCCATGCATAATGCTGTGCTTCGCCGTGTAATCGATGTACCACTGCGGTCATGGGTTTTATAGTAAAAATAAATGTAATTGTTTAGTAGGGTTTAGAGTTAGGGTTTAGCTGTATGTTTAAGTCATATAACTGATAACCCACAACCCATAACCCATAACCCACAACTAAACCCAATCGCTAAACTGCTAATGCACTAAACCCTACTAAACAATTACAAATAAATTACATCGCACTATCGTCTACGCTATGCAGCCATCCTTCGATAGGCCCTACCACCGAGGCCACGCAGCCGTCGTCGAAAGGCGAGCGGAGCTGCGACAGCTCTACCAGTTGCAGGAAAGACCGGCTGCCGCCGGCCTGACAGAGCCGTACATAATCACCCCAGGCAGCGGTATGGTCTTCGCGGTCGCGCTTCCAAAACTGAAATGCGCAGATCTGAGCCAGACAATAGTCGATATAATAAAATGGAACGTTGAAAATATGGCTTTGCTTGTGCCAGAAGCCGCCATTTTCTAAAAAGTCATTGTCTTCGTATCGGCGGTGGGGCAGGTATTTTTTTTCGATTTCCCGCCACATCCGGTTGCGTTCGGCGGGAGTGGCGTCGGGATTTTCATACACCCGGTGCTGAAACTCGTCGACAGCTACGCCGTAAGGCAGAAAACAAAGGGCGTTATTGAGGTGCACAAAGCGATGTTTGTCGGCTTCGTCGCCAAAAAAGCGGTCCATCCAGGGCCAGGTAAAAAACTCCATGCTCATGGAGTGGATTTCGCAGGCTTCGTAGGTGGGCCAGTGGTATTCGCTGATCTGGGCGTCGCGGCTGCTGTAAACCTGGAATGCGTGGCCGGCTTCGTGGGTCAGCACGTCGATATCAGCGCTGGTGCCGTTGAAGTTGGAAAAGATATAGGGCGCCTTGTAATCGCCGATATATGTGCAATATCCGCCGGGCGCTTTATTGGGGCGGGTAAGCAGATCCATCAGGTGATTGTCGCGCATGTGGTGAAAAAAACAGTCGGTTTCGGGCGACAGCTCGGCGTACATGCCGGCGGCTTGTGCGATGATCCACTCGGGGTCGCCGTGGGGCTGGGGGTTGCCATCCTGAAAGCGCACATCCTCGTCGTAGTGAGCCAATTGGTCGAGTCCGAGGCGGCGGCGCTGACGCTCGTAGAGCTCACCGGCGATGGGCACGATGTATTTTCTGACCTGTTCGCGGTAGCGGGCCACCATCTCGGCGTTGTAATCGGCGCGCATCATGCGGG
>JAEUUQ010000159.1 GCA_016787505.1 Saprospiraceae bacterium
CACGCCCTCGAATCCAGTCATTGGAGGGGAAAAACTACCGTTTTGCGCAGCAGATTGCAGGAAATGTCTCATAAGCTGATCGTGCAGGCGATGGCCGCCTCCGACCCGGCGCCCGAAACCCCCAGCCGGCCCTGGCAAAGCGCCGCGGTATTGGCATTGGGCGCCGTGCACGCCGACCCCTCGCTATTGCCCGGTTATTGTCACAAACTGCTGGAGGAAATCCCCCAGGCATATAATCCCCATTCGATTATCCTGCCCCTCCACGGCGGCATGCTCATGCGGGTGTATAGTCTGGCAAAATCAAAAAAGGCACTGCTTCCGTTTTTGCCCGAAGCCTATGAACGTTTGGTGGCTTACCATCGAAACCTTTACGAGGCCTGCGACCCGCTCGAGACCTTTTTAATAGACAATAGTCACCCCCGGCAACTGGGTTGGCCCTATGGCGAGTTGTGGCAATCGCAGCCGGATTTAGCCGGTTGGCACCGTATTGATCCGGTCTATAATACCCTGTTGATATGGTCAAACGAAGCCCTCATCAAGTTGGGGCATCTGCTCAAGCAAGACCTCACTGAATTGATCCAATGGCATGAGTTGGCTATTTATGCCATGAATGAATACCTGTGGAATGCCAGTAGCGGTTTATACCGGCCCTACGATTTGCGCCGCGATGCGCAAACGCCCTTGACTTACCTCGGCGGACTGCTGCCCATGCTGGGCGAAATACCCACCCAGGAACAGGCCGAACGCCTGCTGGTATACCTGGAAACAGGCCCCTGGCGCGACGAAACCTTCCAGGCCGCCGTTGTGTCCGGCGCAGAAAGCCCTACCGGATTTACTGCCATCGATTTGTTCAGCAACTGGATGCTCTACCAGGGCTTGTTGCGCTACGATATGTTTGAAGCCGCCGCCCGTATCAAAAAGGATACCCTCGCGCTTGCGGCCGATCAGGGTATTTATGAATGTTATCACCCCATTACCGGCGAAGGCCTGCGTGGCTATTGCTCTCCATATGCAGCTGCTTTGCTGAGTGATATGTTGTTACGGTGATAGCAGTCAGCAATTAGCAGTTAGGTCTTAGCAGCTAGCGCTAAGCCCTAATTGCCAAAAATTCCTATCTTTGCCCGCAGCCGGTTAACCACAATGACCGGCACTCGAAGATCATGATTCAACAACTCACACCGGCCCTTATTCTTGGCATCATTGCCGTCTATTTCGCGATGCTCATCGCCGTTTCCTGGTTTACCGGCAAAGACTCGAGTAATGCCAACTTCTTTTTGGCCGGCCGCAAGTCGCCCTGGTTTGTTGTAGCCTTCGGCATGATCGGCGCTTCGCTTTCGGGGGTTACCTTCATTTCTATTCCCGGCGCAGTGGGCGCCGGTGGCGAAAACCAGGATTTTGCCTACTTCCAGATCGTACTCGGCTACCTGGTAGGGTATGCTATTATCGCGCTGGTTTTACTGCCCATATACTATCGTCTCAACCTCACTTCCATATACGGCTACCTGGAGCAACGCCTGGGCTGGCATGCCTATAAAACCGGCGCGGCGTTTTTTATCCTGTCGCGCGCCATCGGTTCCTCATTCCGATTGTTCCTGGTGGCTATGGTGTTGCAGAAGTTCGTCATGGATTACTACGGCATCCCCTTTTGGGCGACAGTGGTCATTACGCTGCTACTCATTTGGGTGTATACGTACCGGGGAGGAATCAAAACGATCGTATGGACCGATACCTTGCAAACCGTGTGTATGATCGGCTCGGTAATCCTTACCATTATGATCATCGGACAGGCATTGGAAACGGACTTTGGAGGTTTGGTCAATATGATCTACCACAGCGAGTACTCCCAGATGTTTTTCTTCAAAGGGGGCTGGAACGACCCCAACAACTTTTTCAAGCAATTCATCAGCGGCGCTTTGATCACGATAGTAATGACGGGCATAGACCAGGACATGATGCAGAAGAACCTATCCTGCCGTTCGCTTCGTGATGCCCAAAAAAATATGTTTACTTTCAGCGCTATGCTGGCTGTGGTCAATTTGCTTTTTCTTGCACTTGGCGCGTTGTTATATCTGTATGCGGCCAATGTAGGCCTTGAAACACCGGCGCAATCCGACCAGCTTTTTCCCACCATAGCCATACAGCACCTGCCGCCTGCCGCCGGTATTATCTTTATTCTGGGCATTATCGCAGCGGCCTATTCCAGTGCCGATTCTACGCTTACGGCACTGACTACTTCTTTTTGTGTAGACTTCCTGAATTTTGAAAAAAATAACCACCCCGATGCCGCGCAAAAGCGTGTGCGCACCAGGGTACACATCGGCATGTCGTTTTTATTGCTGGCCATTGTGATCTTTTTCGGCTCACTCAACAACAGTGCCGTCATCAACCAATTGTTTAAAGCTGCGGGCTATACTTACGGGCCCTTACTGGGCTTGTTTGCCTTTGGCATACTTACCAAACGCGCTATCCGGGATGGCATGGGCAAATGGGTAGTGGTCATCTGTTTGTTATCGCCCGCTATTAGCTTTGTACTTGATAAAAATTCGGCGCAATGGTTTCATGGCTTCACCTTCGGATTCCTTATATTAGCCATGAATGCTTTGATTACTTTTGCCGGCCTTTGGTTCGTTTCACAACCGCCCCCCCCGGTCGCTGCCGAAGCCAATGAGCCGGAATAAAGGGGGAATGAGAACGTTATGGCGCAGTAAGCGCATTTTTTTAAACCATTAAACCAACAACCCGACCGAACAAGCGTTAAAGTCAGCTATTTTTTATACCTTGCGCCGGTTTTTTACAAAAAAGGCTTTTATGTCCAAAATTTATGCAGCTATCACGGGCGTCCAGGGTTACGTGCCAGACTATGTGATGACCAACAAGGAAATGGAAACCCTCGTGGATACCAACGACCAATGGATCACAGAACGCACAGGCATCAAGGAACGCAGGATTTTGAAAGGAGAAGGACAGGGCACCTCCGTCATGGGTATTGAAGCCGTAAAGGGTTTGCTCAAAAAAACAAATACCGATCCTTCCGAAATAGACCTGGTGATTTGCGCAACGGTTACACCCGATATGCTCTTCCCCGACACAGCCAATATGATTGCCGATGCCGTAGGTATTAAAAATGCCTTCTGTTTCGATATCAGTGCCGCCTGTTCCGGATTCTTATACGCCCTGACTACCGGCGCTAAATTTATTGAGTCGGGCAATCACAAAAAAGTAATTATCATCGGCGGTGACAAAATGTCGTCTATTATCGACTATTCTGACCGCACCACTTGCGTGATCTTTGGCGATGGCGCAGGCGCCGTAATGCTTGAACCCAATACGGAAGGCTACGGGATGATAGACTATATTCACCATAGCGACGGATCGGGCCAGGCTTATCTCTACCAGAAAGCCGGCGGATCTCGTTTTCCGGCCTCAGTAGATACCGTGATTGCGCGTGAACACTTTGTATACCAAAACGGTAAACCCGTCTTCCGGGCAGCTGTGGAGGGAATGTCAGACGTAGTGCTGAGTATCATGAAACGCAATCACCTCAACTCGGACAATGTAGCCTGGCTCGTTCCGCACCAGGCCAACAAACGCATCATCGAAACCGTATCGCGAATGACTGACTTCCCTTCTGAAAAAGTGATGGTCAATATTCAAAAATACGGCAATACTACCGCCGGTACACTCCCGTTGTGCTTGTGGGATTACGAAAGCCAACTGAAAAAGGGGGATAATATCATCCTGACCGCTTTCGGAGGCGGCTTTACCTGGGGCGCCATCTATATAAAATGGGCCTATTGATTTCCGTTTTTTTGCAACTCATTATTTTTATCGTTTTATAAAAGCTTTATTTCAATGGCAACGACTTCAGATATCCGCAGAGGCATGTGCATCGAAATGAACAATGACACATACGCCATTGTGGAATTTCAACACGTGAAGCCGGGTAAAGGCGCCGCTTTTGTTTATGTGAAACTGAAAAGTCTCACTAACGGCAGAGTAATAGAACAAAATATACCGGCAGGCCACAAGGTAGACGATGTGCGGATAGAACGCAGAAACTATCAATATCTCTACAATGACGAAGCGGGTTATCACTTCATGGACAACGATACCTACGACCAGGTTACGCTGCAGGAAGATATGCTCGAACGCCCCAATCTTCTCAAAGAAGGAACCCAGGTGGAAGTGGTTTTTCATGCAGTAAAAGAAATTCCCCTTACGGTAAATATGCCGCAATATGTTATCTTAGAGGTTACTTATTCAGAACCCGGACTGAGGGGGGATACCGCCACCAATACACTCAAACCGGCAAAAGTGGAGACTGGTGCAGACGTGCGCGTGCCTTTGTTTGTAGAAGCCGGCGATCTGATCAAAATTGATACCGAGACAGGTGCTTATATGGAACGCGTAAAACAGTAAGTCTATGACTTTCAAGGATATCCAAGAGCTCATTCGTATGGTAAGCAAATCTGACCTCGCTGAGGTGAAGATTAAAGACGGCGAATTCGAGCTTTCTATTCGAACCAGGCATTACAGCCTGGGCAAATCGCATGGCAGTTTTATGATGGCGCCTCCCGCACCGGAAATGCCGGCGTCCTTTGCCCCACCACCCGCAACTTCACCGGCATCCTCAACCGCTGCTCCCAAACCCGTCGCTCAACCTGCCCCCGCAGGTAGCGCCGAAGCGCCTGTGCAGCCGGCCGGCGGCGATGGCGATTATCTGGGTGTCAAATCACCCATGGTGGGCACTTTCTATCGCTCGTCTTCGCCCGACAAACCACCTTATGTGAAAGTGGGCGACCTTATCGAGGCCGGGCAGGTAGTGTGCATCGTAGAAGCCATGAAGCTTTTTAACGAAATCGAATCGGAGATCAGTGGCCGTGTCGTCAAGGTGGTGGTAGAAGATGCCCAGCCGGTAGAATACGACCAGGTACTTTTCCTGATCGACCCCAAAGGATAGAAACCGCTAATAGTCACCGCCAGGCTAACTCCATCGGCGCTCTGCTGCCGTTGGAACGTCAATGCTGTATGCTAATCAATTGAATGGGTATGTTTGAAAAAATACTGATTGCCAACCGGGGCGAAATTGCCCTGCGCATCATCCGTACCTGCCGCGAGATGGGTATCAAAACGGTAGCAGTTTATTCTACCGCCGATCGCGATAGCCTGCACGTTCGGTTTGCCGACGAAGCCGTTTGTATCGGCCCCCCTGCTTCTTCTGAGTCGTATCTCAGCATCCCCCGGCTTATGGCCGCCGTGGAAATTACCAACGCCGACGCCCTGCATCCCGGCTATGGCTTCCTGGCCGAAAATGCCGACTTCGCCGAGGTGTGCGCCGAATACGGCATCAAATTTATCGGCCCCACCCCCGCGCAAATTCGCAAAATGGGCGATAAAATTACCGCTAAAGAAACGATGATCAAAGCCGGCGTGCCCTGTATCCCCGGCTCCGACGGCCTGCTTAAAGACGTCAAACAAGGCGTCAAACTCGCCAAAGAAATCGGCTATCCAGTAATTCTAAAAGCTACCGCCGGCGGCGGCGGCAAAGGTATGCGCGTGGTGTGGGAGGAAAAAGATTTCGAACCCAACTGGAGTATGGCCCGCCAGGAAGCTAAAGCAGCCTTCGGCAATGACGGGATCTATATGGAGAAATTTATTGAAGAACCCCGCCATATCGAATTCCAGGTGGTGGGCGATCAATACGGCAAGGTGATCCACCTCTCCGAACGCGACTGCTCTATCCAACGCCGCCACCAAAAACTGGTGGAAGAATCTCCCTCGCCCTTTATGACCGACGAACTTCGCCAAAAAATGGGCGACGCCGCCGTGAAAGCAGGCGAGGCTATTAATTATGAAGGGGTCGGTACGATCGAATTCCTCGTGGATAAGTACCGCAATTTCTATTTTATGGAAATGAATACCCGTATCCAGGTAGAACACCCCGTTACAGAAGAAGTGATCGACTACGACCTTATCAAAGAGCAAATCAAAATAGCTATGGGCGAACCCCTCTCGGGA
>JAEUUQ010000193.1 GCA_016787505.1 Saprospiraceae bacterium
TCAATATATGAACAAAGCGCAAATTATTGCAGAAGCCAGGCGTTTGGTAAGCGAAGGGCAGATTGAAAAATCCTTAGTGCTACTTATAGATAGCATTCAGCAAACCCCCGAACTCCTACCTTTCAGGAATCTGGTTTTACACGCTAAATCTTCGCTGGAAAAAACCCAAAGCGATGAATCGCGTGGATTGGTCAGTTTTGACAATGCTAAATTGGCCTACAACCAGATTACCAACCAAACCCTGCGGATAATCGATGGCATCGAAACCGGTAAAGTACCCAGGGAAGACGCCCCCCGTCGATTCAAATGGTGGTGGGTTGCGCTGCCTGTCATACTCGTGGGCGGTATTGTGGCTATTGCTCTGTTGCTTAATAAAGAAGCGCCTGAAGACACCGTAATCGATATGGGGGGAATTCCCGAATGCCCCGAATTTGATGAGGAGGCCTCTTTTAAGGTACTCGTATTGCCTTTCCAGCCGCTTGACGAAAAGGTTACAAAAATTCACACGGGCATAATTCAACGACTGAGTATTCTTAGCGAACAATACGGCATGCCAACCAGTGCCAGAACCCTGGACCTGGACGTAAACGATAATAATAAATATCCGTCAAGCGGTAAGCAAGCCGCTAACTTCGGCAATAAATGCGCCTCGCAATTGGTCATATGGGGTACTACCGAGTCCAAAAACAATAATGATATCGTGCTTACTAGGTTTAAATTTTTAAACCTAGGCGAACAATTTAAGTTTACCAAATTAAAAATATCAGAAGGCGCCAACGTAGATACCCTTTCGTCAATTTCCAGCATCACTACAGAGGGTGTGCTGACCGAACAGGTTGAGGCCAACATGAGGCTTATCTTCGGTCTTATCGCCCGTGAAATGCACAACGAAGAACTGGCCACAAAACTCCTCGCTTCGGTAGAACCGAAAGACTCCGCCGGCGTTTTGCTGCGAGGCATGGCACTTGCCGATACCTATCTGTCGCTGGGACAAACCGACAAGGCTATCGCTTCTTATAATGAGGTATTGGAAACACACCCCAACTACGGCTTTGCCCGAAACAACAGAGGGGTACTACTGCTCGAGCGGGGGCTGTTTGCTGAAGCAGCCACCGACTTAAGCAATTTGTTAGCCCAGCAACCCAATAACCTCGATGCCCGTGCCGCACGTGCAACGGCTTATGTAAAAGCCGATATGTTGGAAAAAGCGGGTAAGGAAATTGAAAGTATAGAACGAATTCAAAATACGATTAAAGATAGCACGGAAGGGCAAGTGAAAACATCGCCGAAGGTACCAAGCGAGGTATTGGCGGAACTAAAAAAAGAATACCAGCAAAAGGTTAATGCAGAAGAGCTGAAAAAAA
Source organism: Saprospiraceae bacterium (assembly GCA_016787505.1). GTDB lineage: Bacteria > Bacteroidota > Bacteroidia > Chitinophagales > Saprospiraceae > JABWBR01. Next base: position 1,365 of record JAEUUQ010000193.1, read on the forward strand.
TCAAGGCCGAGCAGACCCTGAAATCTAACCCCAATGATGTAAAAGCCCTGGAGCAAAAGGCAGTCTCTAGTCGCAACCTCGGCGACTACCGCACCGCGGCCCAAACTGCTGAGCGTATACTTACCAAAGACCCTGATAACCCCAATGCTCATGCCACCTTAATCGAATCAAAAGAAGCCTTATTGCAGCCCGAAGCGGCTAAGCAAGCGCTACAAAATGCAAGGGATGCAGGCGTGACCAAAGAAAAATTAATTAAAATCAGACCCGTTTTGAAAGAAATCATTAAAGACCAGGATAAAAAGCAATAACGCCTTTTTGTCTTTTTTTGATGATAAAAAAGCACTTGTCGGCAAAAAATGTAACTTTATAGCCGATAAATTGACAGTTTTTTGGTGATGAATGATAGCAGGGAGGTGTCAGTTTTTGTGTGTTAAAAACCGAAATCATGTCTCCTGTTGCGCTTGGTTGGATACTGTTGGTACTTGGTCTGCTTACCGGCGGCTTGCTGGGCTGGTTAATAGCCCGGCTATACCTCCTTCGAGTCATGACGCCTAAGTCCGATCTCGAACAGAATTTCGTGCAAAGACCCCTTTACGATGCACTCCAAACCCAATACGACCTCTGCCGGGAAGATTTGCACGAAAAATTGGAAGAAATAAAGATACTCACCGGCCAAAACGCCGCCCAACAGCAATCTTTGACTCATTTCCAGGAAAAACTCGCTACACAAAAAGACGAAGTGCAAGCCCTACAGGAACGCGCGCGGCTCGATTTTGAAAATCTGGCCAATCGCCTGCTCGAAGAGAAAAGTCAAAAATTTACCGCCCAAAACCAACAGCAACTGGGCGATCTGCTAAATCCCCTGCGCGAAAAGATTAAAGAATTTGAAGATAATATCGACAAGCGTTTCCGCGAAGAAATGGAAGGCCGGGTTTCGCTAAAAAAGGAAATTGAACACCTTCGCGAACTCAACCAACAACTCAGTCACGACGCAAATAACCTGGTATCAGCACTCAAGGGCGGACAAAAGACCCAGGGCGACTGGGGGGAAGTACAACTGGAAATGTTACTCGAAAAGGCCGGCCTGGAAAAAAATGTACACTACACCGCCCAAAGCAGTTTTAAAGATGAAGAAGGCAAACAAAAACGCCCCGACTTTATTGTTCATTTGCCCGAAGATAAACATCTTATCATTGATGCCAAGGTTTCGCTTACTGCCTATGAGCAATTTTTTAACGCGGAATCGCCCGAAGCCGAACGCCGCCACCTGAAAGCGCATATCGACAGTATTCGAAACCATATCAAAGGACTTAGCAGCAAGAATTATCAACAGCTATACCACATAAATTCCCCCGATTATTTGTTGTTGTTCGTGCCGATCGAACCCGCTTTTGCTATCGCACTCAAAGAAGACCAACGTTTGTTTCTCGATGCACTCGACCATAATATTGTGCTGGTAACTACGTCGACTTTGCTGGCTACGATGCGCACGGTATCCTACATTTGGAAACAGGAAAAGCAAAAACGCAGCGTGCTCGAAATCGCCCGCCAAAGCGGCCTGCTCTACGACCGCCTCTGCGCATTTGTGGATGACCTCAAAAATATCGGCGCCCGCATCGACCAGGCCCAGGAATCCTGGCACGATGCAATGAATAAACTCACCGACGCCAAACGCCCCGGCGATACGCTGATTGGAAGAGCGGAAAAAATTAAGGCGCTGGGCGCCAAAACTTCCCGCCAACTCCCCGACCTACCGGCCTGACCCCTTCCCCGCCAGGTCTGATCCCCGCCCGGTCAGACGGTTACAAACCGTCAGACCGGTAATCGTAACAACCCCGCATCAAACTCCACCACCCCCTCATCTACCATATACTCAAGCGTTTGCAATACTATTTCTTTTTTACTGCTACCTATCCGGTTAATAAGCTCTTCGGCCGTTTTAGAGCCTTCTTCCAGTATATGCAGGATTTGCCCGCTGTAGGATTCAAATTCAAGGGTGGAGAGGGTAGATTGTTTGCGACCCAGGCATACGTCGCATTTGCCACAGGCAGGCGCGTCTTTCTCTCCGAAATAAGCCAGTAATTGCCGGTTTCTGCATTCCGGCGTTTCTGCGTAGGCAATGGCGCTTTTGATCCTGGCTTCGTGGCGGTTTTTTCGAAACTGGTACATCTTGTGGTCGATGCTCATATTCGAGGCATCCACTCTTTCCTGTAAGAAAACAAGCTGGGGCTGGTCTTTTTGCGGAACATAGTGCAGAATACCGTCTTTGTGCATCAGTTCGAGCGCTTTTGACAAATCGGCAACTTTGATATCCAAAAAATTGGCAAGTTGACCTTCCCGCAGACTGATATCGCCCGTAAAGGCGCCCTGATAGCTGCGAAGCACGGCTTTCAGGATGCGATCTAATCGGGGGTGCTTGAGCTGATAATCGTACAATTCGTCTTTATTTACCAATATGCGAATGGTGGAAGGAATATATACGGCTTCGCTAAGGCTAAGCCAGCCGGCCTGCTCCAACACTTTGAGGCAGCTTAGCGTTTTAGCGGCATCGAGTTTGAAGGTTTCTGTAAATTTGAGCAGATCGAAATCGTAACTTTCCAATTGACCCGACCCGATAGCAAGCTGGTAATAACTACCCAAAGCCCGGTATACCTGTCTGATCTCTTGCAGACTCGGAAATGCCAGTTCGAATTGCCTTTCGAGGTTAATTTTATCGGTGACGTGATATAATAATACGGCATAGGCTTTTTTTTCGTCGCGGCCCGCGCGGCCGGCTTCCTGAAAGTAAGCCTCCAGGCTATCGGGCAAGTCCATATGCACAACTACGCGTACGTCGGGTTTGTCGATACCCATGCCGAATGCATTAGTGCTCACAATGACGCGGGTATGATTGTGTATCCAGGCATCCTGCTTGTCACTGCGCTCCTGGGGGGTAAGGCCTGCATGGTAGTAATCGGCGCGAATACCTTGCTGTTGAAGCATCAGGGCCAATTCTTTGGTTTTCCTCCTGTTGCGCGCATATACTACGCCAGTGCCCGGCACTTTCTGCAATATTTCGACCAGCTTTTGAGTTTTGCCTTCTTCGTGAAGTACTACGTAGGCCAGGTTATCTCGGGCAAAGCTTTTCTGGAAAACTTTGCCTTTCCGAAAGGCGAGTTTTTCCTGTATATCTGTTACTACGTCAGCCGTAGCCGTGGCGGTAAGCGCCAAAACGGGCGTTTGGGGCAAGCGTTCCCGTATCTGGGCTATCTGGAGGTAGGGTGGCCGAAAATCGTAGCCCCATTGCGAAATGCAGTGTGCCTCGTCTACCGCAAGCAGGTTGACTTTCATTTTGGGGATGCGCTCAATGGCTATGTCGGTGAGTAGCCTTTCGGGTGATAGGTACAAAAATTTGATGTCGCCATAAACGCAATTGTCGAAAATACGGTCTATATCCCTGTAATTCATACCCGAATACACGGCAGCAGCCGAAATACCCCGCTTTTTGAGGCTTTCTACCTGGTCTTTCATTAAGGCAATAAGCGGCGATATGACTATACAAATGCCCTCCTGGCATAATGCCGGCACCTGAAAACAAATCGATTTGCCGCCGCCGGTCGGCATCAAGGCAAGCGTATCCGTACCACCCAATACAGATTGGATGATGTCTTCCTGCATAGGCCGGAATTGCTCATAACCCCAGTATTGTTTCAATACTTCCAGCGGAGTGGGCATGTGTTTTGATACTGTAAGTAGGCGGGCACAAGAACCAGGCCGGTTGATGTGCCCGCTATACTTATTATGGTTTATTTAAAATAATCGCATCTACTGCCGCTGTTTTAACCAACTGGTTGAAAGCGGGTAGTTCTTCGTCTTTTATTTTGCGCCAAGCAGTTAATTGAGTGTCAATTGCCTGGGTGAGTTCTTGTTTTACCGTGTACGATTGTGAAGTAGGCTTAAAATCACCTATGCCGCTCAAACCGGCCACTCCGCCCAATTTGTCGGTCAATTTGATCGGGAAGTTGAGCGGATCCTGCGAACTTCTGTTTTTGGTTTGATACAAGGCTTCCTCTATCGCCGTCATGGCCTTGTCGATGTCTTTCGATTTGTCGACCAACCCTTTGTGTTGCTCGTCCGACTTGATCTTATCCACCAGTGTGTTGATCTGCTTGCGCGTTTCCCTGATGTCTATAATGGCCTGGTGGGCTTCCGATACTTTGTTGTTGACCTCGGTAAGGAACTTGAATTGTTCCTGCAAATCAGCCAAACTGGAAGAGGAACGCGGATCTTTTACGATATCAAATTCCTGCTCCTGGCTTTTATCGCCTATGCTGAGTTTCACCCGGTAGCGCCCCGGTACGGCTTTGGGGCCTGCAGTTTCTGCCCCCCACAATACCATACCTTCAAAGGATTTTACATCGGGATAACGCATGTTCCAAACGAATAGGTTTCCGCCTTTTTTGAGTTCGGTAAGCTTGGTAGCGTCTTCTTTTGATTTGGTTGTAAATGCTTTGACCAGGTCGCCGTCTTGCTCGAAAAATTCGAGTTTGACTTCTATCGAGTCGACGGTTTTTTCTTTTAAATAAAAATTAACCATTACGCCTCCCGGATGGTTAATACCGGCATTTTTTATTCTTTTAGATTGAAATCCGCCCATTCGGTAGCTCGGAAGGGGCTTGTAAAGGAAAAAATCGCTTTTTGCCATGCCTTCATCCAACTGATGCAGCGGGGTGATATCGTCCAGTATCCATAAGCTCCGCCCTTGAGTAGCGGCGATCAGGTTGTCGTTTTTTACAGCCAGATCGGTAATAGGTACTATTGGCAGATTAAGCTGGAACGGACTCCAGTTTGCGCCGTTGTTGAAAGAGATATACATGCCCGACTCGGTACCGGCGTATAACAACCCTTTGCGCTTGGGGTCGGCACGGACAACCCGAGTAAAATGCTCGGCAGCGATACCGTTTGTGATCAGGTTCCAGGTTTTGCCGTAATCGGTGGTATGGTATAAATAGGGGGTGTAATCACCCAGTTTGTAACGTGTTCCGGCTATAAAGGCGCCGCCCTTGGTAAATGGATCGGGGTCAATGCTGTTGATCATAGTCCATTGCGGCATACCTGCAGGGGTGACGTTTTCCCAGGTTCTACCGCCGTCTTTGCTTACATGGATGAGCCCGTCGTCGGAGCCTACCCATACCAGGTCTTTTTCATAAGGCGACTCGGCGCCGGCGAAGAGCGTACAGTAGTATTCCACACTTGTGTTGTCTTTGGTAATAGGGCCTCCCGAGGGTCCCAGTTTGGCGGGGTCGTTGCGCGTGAGGTCGGGGCTGAGAATTTCCCACGATTCGCCGCCGTTGTAGGTAACGTGTACGTGGTTGGATAGCGCGTACAGCTTTTGAGGGTTATTGGGCGAAAAGAAGATCGGGAAGTTCCACTGGAAGCGGTATTTCATGCCTTCCGCGCCGTACCCCATCGGATTGTCGGGCCACACGTTGATGGCGCGTTCTTCCTGTGTACGGTGGTTCATTCTGATCAGGAAACCGCCGTAGCTGCCGCCGTATACTACGTCGTTGTCGAGCGGATCGACGGCGATGTGGCCGCTTTCGCCACCTGCTGTGGTTTGCCAGTGGCGTTCGTTGATGCCTGCGTCGTCGCTGCGGTGTTGGATGCGGATGGTCGAGTTGTCCTGTTGTGCGGCGTATATGCGATAGGGGAAGGCATTGTCAGTAGTGACGCGATAAAATTGAGCAGTTGGCTGGTTGTGGTAGGTGCTCCAGTTTTCACCGGCGTCAAAAGTAATCTGCGCGCCGCCGTCGTCGCCAATGACCATGCGTTGATTGTCTTCGGGGGCGATCCAGAGGTCGTGATGGTCGCCGTGGGGTGCGTAGGCACTCTTGAAAGTCCTGCCGCCATCGGTGCTTTTGTGGTAACCTACGTTCAGCACGTACACAATTTCTTCATCTTTGGTATCTGCATAAATGCGGGTATAATACCAGGCACGCTGGCGCAACGAGCGGTCGTCGTTGAGTTTTCGCCAGGTATCGCCGCCGTCGTCGGAGCGGTATACACCCCCGTTTTCGTTTTCTATGATTGCCCACACGCGGTTGGAGTTGAGCGGTGATACGGCTACGCCGGCAATACCCCAAATGCCCTGTGGCAAACCTTTATTAGCAGAGATGTTTTTCCAGGTGTCGCCGCCATCGGTGCTTTTCCATAGCGCTGAGCCTTCGCCGCCGCTTTCCAGGCTGTAGGGGCTGCGACGCACGCGCCAGGTAGTGGCATAAAGCACCCTTGAGTTGCCCGGGTCAATCAACAAGTCAATTGCGCCGGCGTCTTTGTTGGCAAAAAGGATCTTTTCCCAGGTCTTACCGCCGTCTTTGCTGCGATAAACGCCTCGCTCATCGCTGGATTGAAACAAATCGCCCAATACCGCCGCATACACGAGATCGGGGTTGCGCGGATGAATGCGAATGCGGGGGATATGCCTCGATTTGGGCAATCCCTTGAACGACCAGGTTTTGCCGGCGTCTTCCGATTTCCAAATTCCATAGCCGTATGATACGTTGCCCCTTACCGTTTTTTCGCCGCCGCCGGCGTAGATGACGTTGTTGTCGTATTCACTCACGGCCACAGCGCCTATCGATCCGCCAAAAAAGCCGTCGCTGATATTTTGCCAGGTATTGCCTCCGTCACTGGTGCGCCACACGCCTCCGCCGGTACTGCCGAAGTAAAATAAGTTGGGTTTGCCGGGCACTCCTGTAACGGCTGCGCTGCGCCCCCCCCTCCAGGGGCCGATATTGCGCCATTCCATCGAGTTGTAAAGCGATTCATCAAAGGCGGCTTTGGCCGCCGTAGCCGGCGTAGCGGCGCCTGGCTTTGTTTTTCCTTTTTGCGCCAATAAAGGCGGAAGGCTCGTACTTAGTAAACAAATAAGTAGGGTGACCCCTAAAAAGCGTTTTTTCATAAGTCGGTGTTTTTATTGGAGGTTTAATATAAGGGGCATTTTTCTAATAAAAAAATACAAACAAAAAAAGGGCCGCCTCCACAGAGACGCCCCTCTCACTCATATCGTTTATACTTCGAACTTATTTTTTTAAGTGAACAGTGAACAGTGAACAGTGAACAGTGAACAGATACAAGGAGCAGTTCACAGTTCACTGTTCACTGTTAAATTATCGTCGACGCCCGCAAATTGATTTTCTCTTCTTTCAGAAAAATCGCATCGGGCTCCGTGATCAGATGTGCCAGCATGTCGCCGATATGCGAGCAGCTATGTGCGATGGGCAGGCCGAGGTCGGGCGTGCCGACGCCTTTTTCAAGCAGGCGCCAAACGGCCTGACGTATAGTCTCTGCTTCTTCTTTCCAACCAAAAGATTCAATCATCATAGCAGCTGAAAGTATTGCCGCTATGGGATTGGCGATGTCTTCACCG
>JAEUUQ010000220.1 GCA_016787505.1 Saprospiraceae bacterium
GCTTGCGCAAATTGGCCATGCACAAACTCCAGCGCCTGGGAAAAGCGATTCCAATTGGTTCGTATACGGCCTGGCAGCTATAGCGCTATTGATCGTCATATATATTATCGTACAGGTATCCGAAAACCTGATGGCGATAGAAGCCAAGCGACTGGGCGCCGACAAATCGGGCGCTAATTTTTCGCTTTTCCCGCAAATGCGCGAATTGTTCGACACCAAGCGGCCGGCCTACCTCAGTGGTCAACCCTTGTTTTCTCTGCGCAGAGGGTTTGACATCAAACTCGAAGGAGAAGCCCCTTCTCAAATCAATACGAAGGTCAAGTCGGCCACATATGCGTTGACGCCTGCCAATTTCCGCGGCATCTTTCCCATTCCTAAAATGGAAGTAGAATTAGGCAGCATAGTAAAAGCCGGCGATCCATTGTTTCACGACAAGAGCCAGCCCGGGATAAAATATGCGGCGCCGGTGAGCGGAGAAATAGTGGCCATCAATCGCGGCGAAAAACGCGCGATCAAAGAGGTGGTTATTTTGGCCGACATGGACATGAAATACCGCGAGTTGAAAGCCCCCGACCTGGGCAAATGCACGCGCGAAGAACTGGTAGCCTTTTTGCTCGACAGCGGCGTATGGCCCATGATTCGCCAGCGCCCCTTCGACGTTACGCCGGCGCCTGGCGATGAGCCCCGCGATATTTTTATCAGCACCTTCGACACGGCGCCGTTAGCGCCCGACCTCAATTTTGTAGTAGAAGGCCGGGGCGATGCCTTTCAGAAAGGCCTTGACGTATTGGGAAAACTGACTGCCGGCAAAGTATACCTGGGGTTAGACGCCAGAGGTGACAATCCGCCTTCGGCCGTATTTACACAAGCTGCCGGCGTAGAAAAATACTGGTTTCGCGGCAAACACCCGGCCGGCAACGTGGGCATTCAAATACACCATATCAAACCCATCAACACCGGCGACAAAGTATGGGTGATGGGCGTTCAGGAAGTAATTACGCTCGGCACGCTTTTCACCGAAGGCCGCTTTGATACTACCCGCGTAGTAGCGCTTGCCGGGGCTGAACTCGAAACGCCGCAATACGTAAAAACGTATTTGGGCGCCAGTCTCAGCGATTTGTTGAAAGGCAACCTCAAGGGACAACACGTGCGCATCATCTCCGGCGATGTACTTACCGGCGAGCACAAAGCAGAATCGGGATTCCTGAATTATTGGGACGACCAGGTCACCGTGATCGAAGAAGGCGATTATTTCGAATTATTCGGTTGGTTGATACCGGGATCGCTTCGCCCCACGCTATCGAGAACTTACCCCAACTTCCTGATGCCGGGCGCCAAATTCCGTGCAGATAGCAACACCCACGGCGAAAAGCGTGCATTTGTCGTCACCGGTCAATACGAGCAGGTATTGCCTATGGATTTGTACCCGCAACATTTGATGAAAGCCATCCTGGCCGGCAATTTTGAGAAAATGGAAGGCCTGGGCATCCTTGAATTAAGCGAAGAAGACATTGCGCTCTGCGAATTTGCGTGTACGTCCAAACAGCCGCTGCAGCATATTTTGCGCCAGGGGCTCGACATGATGCGCGAGCAGAGCTAATATTATACACATCCAGTAACCGCTATATAACTGTTATGAAAAAAGCGTTACTTCATTTTTTTGAAAGAATCGAACCCGACAAGAAGAAGTCGCCGCTGTTGCATACGGCCTACGACGCATTCTTCACGTTTGCGTTCACGCCCAAAACCGTCACTACGGACGGGGTGCACATTCGCGACGGCATAGACCTCAAGCGCACCATGGTATACGTGGTACTAGCCCTGCAGCTATGTTATCTTTTCGGCACCTACAATATCGGCTACCAGCATTTTCATGCTATCGGCCAATATCCCGGTTTGCTCGATGGGTTGCACCTCAAATTGGTGTATGGATTGATCAAAATTTTGCCCATCTTCATCGTCACTCACGTGGTGGGTTTGGGCATAGAATTTTACTATGCTTCCCGCAAAGGACACGGTGTAGAAGAGGGCTTCCTGGTCACCGGCGCTTTGATCCCTTTGCTCATGCCGCCTGATATCCCCATGTGGATACTGGCTTTTGCCGTTGCTTTTGCCGTCATCATCGGCAAAGAGGCATTTGGCGGCACGGGCATGAACATCGTCAACATCGCCTTATTAGCGCGGGTATTTGTATTTTTTGCTTATCCCACATACATCGCGGGGGATGAGGTATGGGTTTCCGGTCTTGAAAAGGTAAACGGAGTATACCAGACGGCAGAATATAGCGGAGTATACCATTTTTTTGATGGTATCTTCAAAGCCTGGGGGTGGGATACCTTTGGCGCCGGCGGCACCGCTGTAATGGATGCTTATACGGGAGCTACCCCGCTGGCTTTGGGCTATCAGGGGGGCTGGAATAGTATAGTGTCTGCTTACACTGTAAGTGATATGTGGTGGGGTTTCATACCTGGTTCCATAGGTGAGACAAGTAAGCCTCTGATCATTTTGGGCGCTTTGTTCCTTATAGGTACGGGTATTGCCAGCTGGCGTATTATGGTTGCGGGTGTTTTTGGGGTAGCGTTCACGGGGCTATTATTCAATGCCTGGGGCATGACGCCATTTATGGAAGTGCCCTGGTATTACCATTTTTATATGGGTAGTTTCCTGTTTGCCATTGCTTTTATGGCTACCGACCCGGTTACGGCTGCTTCTACCAACAAAGGCAAGTGGATATATGGCTTTCTGATTGGCGTATTCGGCATGGTCATCCGCGTGATGAACCCTGCATACCCTGAGGGGTGGATGCTGGCCATATTGTTAATGAACGTTTTTGCGCCATTGATTGACCATTATATATTGGAGGCCAATATGAAGCGCAGGGCGCGCAGGGCCAAAGCGGCTGCGCAATAACGGCGACTAATTGTTTAATAAATTAAAACTGACAAGCGTGGGATCTTCAGGCTATATTCTTCGATTTACGCTGATCATGACCGTTATCACGGCGTTGGTACTGGCCGGGATGTTTTATGTCACCGAGCCGTATGCCTTGCGCAGCGAAGCCGTTTTCAACAAACGGGCTGTTCTGGCTGCGGTGCGTACCCAATTGGGTGGCGACAAATTCGACGAGCTGAGCGACCAGCAGGTACTTGACATTTTTGAAAAACAAGTAGAACAGGTTGTTGTTAACATGAAAGGTGAAGTGGTAGACGGTGAGAAAGCTGAAAACATTAGCCTGGCACAAGAGAAAAAGAAACCTGAAGCCGATCGCTTATTGCCTGTTTTCATTTATAACAATCCCGACGACAGCAAAAAGTATTACATCCTCTCCATTCGCGGCAACGGATTGTGGGATGAAATATGGGGAAATATAGCCCTGGAATCGGACCTGAACACGGTGGCCGGCGCCAGCTTCGACCACAAGTCGGAAACGCCGGGCCTTGGCGCGGAGATCAAAGACAATCCCAGTTTCCCCGCGCAATTTGCCAGCAAAAAAATATACAACGACAAAGGTGAGTTCGTCTCCGTCATTGTACGCAAGGGCGGTGCGCGCGACCCCCAGCACGAGGTAGATGCCATCACGGGTTCTACCATCACCAGTAACGGCGTATCAGAAATGATAAACAGAGGTATAACCTATTACAAACCGTACCTCGACAAACTGAAAAAGAGCTAATTGAACACCAATATTTGCCTCGTATAGCCATTTAGGTGGTTAATTTTAAAAACGAAAAAAAGCGTAGGCTATGGCTGAAAATACAGTAATAAGCGCTCCAAAAGAGAAAGAGGAGTGGTTCGGCAAAAAAGAGCGCAAACTGCTCACCGACCCCCTCAACGACAACAACCCGGTTACTGTGCAGATTCTCGGGGTATGCTCGGCGTTGGCTATTACCACACAAGTTTACCCATCGGTGGTAATGGCCATAGCGGTCACACTGGTAACGGCATTTTCCAACCTGGCTACCGCCGCTGTGCGGAATTATATCCCCAAAGAGGTGCGCATGATTGCCCAGTTGGTGATAATTGCCTTGTTGGTTACGATCGTAGAATTATTCCTTAAAGCGTTCAACTACGTAATCTGGAAGCAATTGTCAGTTTTTATCGGCCTTATCATCACCAACTGTATCGTAATGGGTCGCTTAGAGGCTTTTGCTATGGCCAACAAACCCTGGCGTTCGTTCCTCGATGGCATTGGCAACGGCCTGGGCTACGGCGCCGTACTGATTATTGTGGCTGTAGTAAGGGAAGTTACAGGCAAAGGGAGCTTGTTTGCAGGTAGCCCTATCGAATGGAAAATTATCGGCCCTACCAGTGCTTATAGCATCAATACTGCCGCTGAAGGCAGTTGGTTCGGCTGGTATGCCAACAACAACCTCATGGTATTGCCTACCGCAGCGTTGTTGCTCGTGGGAATTCTCATTTGGATACAACGCGGTTATAATAAGAAGTTGGTGGACATTTCCTAATCTCGCTCAAACGCAGCAATCATGGAAGCTATTAATGTTTTTATAAAATCGGCCTTCATCGAAAATATGGTACTTTCCTATTTTATAGGCATGTGCTCTTTCCTGGCCGTATCCAAAACTGTCAAAACAGCCGTGGGCTTGGGCGTTGCCGTTATTTTTGTACAGGCCATCACTATTCCGGTAAACTGGCTCATCAACGAATACCTGCTTATTGAGCGTGGTATTTTCGGACTCGATCTCACGTTCTTGCGCTTTATCCTCTTTATCTCTACGATTGCTGCCATGGTACAGCTTGTGGAGATGATCGTTGAACGTTTTTCACCCTCGCTATACAACGCACTGGGGATCTTTTTGCCGCTTATCACGGTAAACTGTGCTATTCTGGGGGGCTCTCTGTTTATGATCGCTCGCGAATACAATTTTACCAACTCGCTATCATACGGTTTCGGCAGCGGTTTCGGCTGGGCGCTGGCTATTATTGTAATGGCCGCTATCCGCGAAAAGATGGCTTATTCTAACGTACCGCCCGCCTTGCGCGGACTGGGTATGGCTTTTATTCTCACCGGTCTCATGGGCATAGCTTTTATGAGTCTGATGGGTATTGACCCCGCTTTGTACATGGGGTTGAAGAAATAAGATAATTACTTTTTCACTACAAAGTGATCTGCGATATGCTATTAATGTCAATGGTCGGCAATATACTCCTTTCAATAGGGGTGTTCAGTGCGGTGATGCTTTTGCTTGCCTTCCTGCTGCTTTATGCCAAAAAGAAACTGGTACCGCAAGGCGATGTGAAAATCGTGATCAACGGCGACGAAGCCAACCCGCTGCTGGTTCAGCCGGGTTCGTCGCTGCTCGTAGCGCTTTCCGATAAGAATATATTCCTGCCCTCTGCCTGTGGCGGCGGCGGTACCTGCGCCATGTGTGAATGCCATGTAGACGCCGGCGGCGGCGACGTACTGCCCACCGAGCTCAACCACCTCACCCGCAAGGAAGTGGCCGAACACAAACGCCTGGCCTGCCAGGTGAAAGTGCGCCAGGATATGCACATCCGCGTGCCGGAAGAAATATTCGGCATCAAAAAGTGGGAGTGCGAAGTGGTATCTAACTACAACGTGGCTACGTTTATCAAAGAATTCGTGGTAAAACTACCCGAAGGCGAGCACCTCGAATTCGAGTCGGGCGGCTACGTCCAAATCGACGTGCCCCGCATTACCTGCGATTTCAAAGATATCGATATCACGGCTCACCCGCGTATGGGTAAGAAACCCGACGAGTTCAGGCCGGAATGGGATAAGTTCAATCTCTGGAATCTCAAGATGGTCAACCCTGAGCCGGAATTCCGCGCCTACTCGATGGCCAATCACCCCGCCGAGGGCAATATCGTGATGCTCAACATCCGCATCGCCACGCCGCCCTGGGACCGCAAGACGAACAACTGGATGGCGGTGAACCCCGGTATTTGTTCATCGTTTGTATTTACCCGCAAACCGGGCGACAAGGTGACGATCTCGGGCCCCTATGGTGAGTTCTTTATCAAACCCACCAAGAAGGAAATGATCTATATCGGCGGCGGCGCCGGCATGGCGCCTCTGCGTTCTCACATCTTCCACCTGTTCCACACGCTAAAAACGCGCGACCGCAAGGTGTCGTACTGGTACGGCGGCCGTTCTTCGCGCGAGTTGTTCTATACCGAAGACTTTACGAACATCGAAAAGGAATTCGACAATTTCAAGTATCATATCGCCTTGTCAGAGCCGCTTCCCGAAGACAACTGGACGGGCCCCGTGGGCTTTATCCACCAGGTAGTACTCGAAAACTACCTCAAGAACCACCCCGAACCCGAAGAAGTGGAATACTACCTCTGCGGGCCGCCGCTCATGCTCTCGGCCGTCATGAAGATGCTC
>JAEUUQ010000233.1 GCA_016787505.1 Saprospiraceae bacterium
GCATCCGCTGACAAAAGCCATTTCTTTCACCGGCGGTACGGCCACAGGGCGGCAACTGGCTGCTACCGCCGCGCCTATGTTCAAAAAACTGTCGCTCGAACTGGGCGGTAAAAACCCGGTGCTGGTCTTCGCTGATTGCGATATGGAACAAGCCCTGCAGACTACCCTGCGCTCTTCGTTTTCTAATAACGGCCAGATATGCCTGTGCGGCTCGCGCGTATACGTAGAGCGCTCGATTTATAAAGAATTCCGCGACGAACTCGTGAGCCGCACCTCGCAGTTGATAGTAGGCGACCCGGCACAACCCGAAACCAACCAGGGCGCGCTGGTATCGGCGGCACATCTCGATAAGGTGAGCAGCTATCTGCAACTGGCCCGCGAAGAAGGCGGCACGGTCCTGACCGGCGGCGAGCGCGTGTTTTTGCAGGGACGACTGGAGGGCGGTTATTTTATCCGTCCGGCTATCGTAGAAGGCCTTCCGCTGCAATGCCGCACCAACCAGGAAGAAATTTTCGGCCCTGTGATTACGCTCCAGCCTTTCGATACCGACGAAGAAGCCCTGTCCCTCGCCAACGGCACCGATTATGGCCTCGCCGCCACGATATGGACCCAACACCTGAGCCGCGCCCAGCGACTGGCCGAGCACCTCCAATTCGGCATCGTATGGATCAACTGCTGGATGCTTCGCGATCTGCGCACCCCTTTTGGCGGCGTGAAGCACTCGGGTGTAGGTCGCGAAGGCGGCGTGGAAGCGCTGCGCTTTTTTACGGAGCCGAAGAATGTGTGTGTGAAGTGGGGGTTGTAGGTTGTCGGTTGTGGGTTGTGAGTTATGGGTTCTTTTATTTTTCGTTAAATTGAACCCACAACCGATAACCCACAACCCACAACAGAGAATTTCCTCCGGTATCCATTGATCTAAAAATCCGTGCTATTCGTCGTTGCTGCATACCTGTTCAGGGAAAATACTATGTAAAAGCCACTACCTTGTGTTGCATGGTACCATAAATCGTATTATATTTGTGTTATGAAAACGGATAATTTGGAAACGACGAGAACACAGATGAGAAGAGGCGTGCTGGAGCTGTGCATTCTCTCGATCATATCCGAGGGGGAGATTTACCCATCAGATATCATATCGAGATTAAAGGAAGCGGAGCTCATCATAGTGGAGGGCACCTTGTATCCGTTGCTCACCCGGTTGAAAAACGCCGATTTGCTCCAATACAGTTGGAGGGAATCAAAATCGGGGCCGCCTCGAAAATACTATGCACTAACCGACAAAGGACGAATGTTTCTGAAGGAATTACACGACAATTGGAACCAGCTTGTACAAGCAGTTGATCACACTACAAAAAACGTAGCCCACAATGAATAAAGTATTCAACATCAACCTCGGCGGTTATCCTTTTACGATCGACGAGGACGCCTTTGACCATCTCACCCGCTACCTGGAAGCCATCAAAAAGCACTTTCGCCACACAGAAGGTCGGGAGGAGATACTGAACGACATAGAGACCCGCATGGCCGAGCTTTTGCAGGAGCGCTTGACGAGCCGCCAGATCGTATCTAACAAAGATGTCAAAGAAGTCATCTCGGTGATGGGCACGCCTGAAGAATTTGGCGCCGAGCCCATACAGGAACCTGCGACCGGTGGTGAGCAGAGCAAATACAAAACCGGCAAGCGCTTGTTCCGCAACACTGACGACGAAGTAATCGGTGGCGTATGTTCGGGTATTGCAGCTTATTTCGGCATCCAGGATGCCGTGTGGGTGCGTTTGTTTTTCGTCATATTCACCCTCTCGGGCGGTTTTGGCGTGCCTTTGTACATCATCCTCTGGATTATACTACCGAAAGCGGAGACGGCCAGCGACCGCCTGTCAATGCGCGGCGAGCCGATCAATTTCTCTACTATTGGCAACATCATCCAACAGGAATTCCAGAAATTCTCGAAAGAGATGTCGAAACTCGGTGACGAGTTAAGCGCCGGCGAAGAAGGCGCAAAAAAAAAAGTTTCGCGTCAGCGACGGGGTTTGACCCCAGTGAAGCGCTCAGCCGAGGATTTTCTTTTGTAGGCCAGATTGCTCACGCGCTGTTTGAAGCGCTACAAAAAATCTGGAAACCCATCCTCTTTATTATCGGCCTCATCGTGGCATTAAGCCTGGCCGCCGCCTGGATAGGCGCTATCGCAGGCCTGTATTTCGCCCAACCTTTTGTTCAATACATCTTTCCAGGGCAGACCTTCACTGCCGGCGTTGCCTTGCTCAACGTCCTTTTCCTGATCGCCATTCCGCTCATTACGGCCATTTTATTTGTCTCCCGGCTACTTTTCGGAACCTACGTGAGTACATTCTGGAATGTCGGCCTTGGCGTTTTCTGGTGGCTCAACCTCACCTGCCTGGCCATCATCGGCGGGCGTTCGGCTACAGAGTTCAAGTCGACTACCGAAATCACGCAGCCTTCCCAGATCTTGCAGCCCGACAGCGATACGCTGCACCTGCAGGAAGCCGTATTCAACTACGACAATTCGCGTATGGCCATCGAAAACGACGTTTTTCTGATGGATGACGCGCTGGTATACAA
>JAEUUQ010000297.1 GCA_016787505.1 Saprospiraceae bacterium
GACAGCGGCCGCGACCTCGGCTCGGATGCCATGACGCTCGTCAATACGCCGAAAATCGCCGTTTTGTCGGGAGAAAACACTTTCGACAACGAATTCGGGCAGGTATGGTACTATTTTGAGCAGGATTTGCGCTACCCCCTCAGCATTTTTGACGCCGGCGAACTCAGCGGCCTCAACCTCAATGATTTCAACGTGCTGGTTATGCCAGAAGGCCAATACAACCTCGACGATGCCACGCTCGATAAACTCAATGCCTGGATCAACGGCGGCGGGCGCCTTATTGCCGTAGGTTATGCCGTCTCTTCCCTCGAAGACAAAAAAGGGTTTAGCCTCACCACTTACGCCACCGACGACGCCAAAACCAGCGCCAACAAAGCCCGCGACGAAGATATGCTCGCCCGCAGGTTGATGCGCCACGAAGACCACTCGCGCGATTGGATTTCCGGTTCTAATCCGGGTTCTGTATTTAAACTGCGCCTCGATAATAGCCATCCGCTCGGCTACGGCCTTCCCGATTATTATTTTTCATTAAAAACAAGTAGCCTGCATTACCAGCACCTCAAGGGCGTGTCTAATGTGGGTACTATCGGCGAAGATTTGATGATATCGGGTTTTATCGGCTCCAAAGCCAGGGCAGAACAGAAAAACACCACCGTTTTCGGCGTGCAGCAAAAAGGACAAGGCGCCGTTATTTACATGGTAGACAACCCCCTATTCAGAGGATTCTGGGAAAACGGCAAGCTGTTGTTTAGCAATGCCGTGTTTTTTGCGGGGAGGTAGTCGGTTGTGGGTTATGGGTTATGGGTTGTCGGTTATCTGTTAAAGTATAATTGGTAAAGTTAAAGAACCGACAACTCACAACTCACAACCCACAACCATTTACGTCATCCACTGATACACTGCCAGGCTGGAGACATAGGCCAGGCCGGTCATAAATAGAAATTGGATCAGCGGCCATTTCCAGCTTTTCGTTTCGCGTTTGACCACGGCCAGCGTGCTCATGCACATCATGGCAAACACATAAAATATCAGGAGCGACGCAGAGGTTGCCGGAGTATAGACGAGTTCGCCGGTGATAGGGTCTTTTTCTTTTGAAAGGCGGTCGCGCACAGTAGCTTCGTCATCTGTGCCGCCCAGGCTATAGATCGTTGCCATAGTGCCCACAAAGACTTCGCGGGCAGCGAAAGAAGTAATCAGCGCAATGACGATCTTCCAAACGAAGCACAGCGGGCGGATGGCCGGTTCGATAGCCCGGCCGAGTTGTCCGGCAAAAGAAGCCTCGAGGCGATTAGCGGCGATGAGATTGTCGCGCTGGTGCTCGTCAAAGCCGTATTGTTCGGACTGGCGCCGGGCTTCTTGTTCAGCCGAAGCTATACTACCGGGAGGGCCGAAACTAGCCAACGCCCAAAGCGCGATAGAGATCACAATGATAACCTTGCCGGCTTCTACCACAAACGTCTTGGATTTCTCCCATACGGTAAGCCATATATTGCGCATCAGCGGAGCGCGGTATTCGGGCAATTCGAGTAATAAAAAACTGCGTTCCCTGGATTTCAAAATCCACTTAAAAACGATGGCAGCCAGCAGGGCGGCGGCAATGCCCAGCAGATAAAGCCCCATAAAAGCGAGCCCTTGCAAGCTCAATACCCCCCAAATGCGTTCGGGAGGCACTACAAATCCGATTAAAACGGTATACACGGGGATACGCGCCGAACAGCTAATAAAAGGCGTGACCAAAATAGTAATAAGCCGTTCTTTCCAGTTGCTGATCGTGCGCGTGCTCATAACCGCAGGAATAGCGCAGGCGCCGCCCGAAATCATAGCCACGACGCTGCGGCCGTTGAGTCCGAAAACCTGCATAATGCGGTCGAACAAAAAAACAGCCCGGGCCATATAGCCAACCTCTTCGAGTAGGGTAATGAGAAAAAATAAAATAGCAATTTGCGGTACAAATACCACGATACCTCCCAGGCCCGCCAGCAGGCCGTCGGCTATCAAGCCGCTCAACCATCCTGCGGGTAGCCCTTCGCGGACGCCTTCGCCCAAGAAAGAAAAAGCGGCTTCGATGGCATCCATAGGATATGCCGCCCAGGCGTAAATAGCCTGAAAAACGAGCAGCATGATGCCAAAAAAAATCAGCAAGCCCGCTACCCGGTGCGTCAATATGGCGTCGAGTCGGGTAGTGAGGGCTCCTACATTTTCTTTAACGCTCAAAATCGACTGGCGCAGCAAAGGGGTAAAGCGATCGTAGCGATCCATCGTCTCCTCCACCTGACTGCTGAGGCTTTGAAAATGTTGAGCAGATACTGTATTTGCAACTTGATCACGCTCAGGCTTCGACAAATGCGAAAGCCAATTGTAGTGGTGAGCAGTGAGCAAAGCCTGATATTCGTTGAGCGAGGGGAAATATTGCTGAACTTCGCGGGCAATCACCATTTCTGCGGGTGGCAAGCGGTAAAACGACGCTGCCGGAGCGGGTGCGCCATTTGTTGCCCAGTCGGCGAGCAGTTGCTTCAAGAGGTCGATGCCCTGCCCGGTGCGTCCACTGATAGCTACCACCGGGCCGCCGAGTTGTGCCTGTAATCGCTCCACGTCGACCTTCACGCCTTCCTTTTCCGCCACGTCCGACATATTGAGCGCTAAAATCAGCGGGAGGCCCAAGTCCATGAGCTGGGTATACAGCAACAGGTGCTTGTCCAGCTTGGTCATATCGGCTACATATATAATAGCATCGGGAAAATTGCGATCGCCGGGATGGGTGAGCGTATGCACCACAATGCGCTCGTCGTCAGAATGGGGATAAAAACTATAAGTGCCGGGAAAGTCGATGAGTTGTATGGTCGTATCGCTGCCAAGGGCAACGAGCCCTGTTTTTTTATCGACGGTAACGCCGGGGAAATTGCCCACCTTTTGGCGCATGCCGGTGAGCTGATTAAAAACGGAAGACTTTCCGCTGTTGGGATTGCCTATGAGCGCTACGGAACGTATCGGCGTCATTTCATTACGATGCATGCAGCTTCTTCTTTGCGCAAAGCAATGAGTTGATTGTCCACCTTAATATACAATCCTTCTCCCCAGGGAGATAACCTCAGCACGTTTACCATGCTACCTGGCAGTACCCCCATGGCCATGAGTTTAGCTCCGATTTCATTGCCGGCATAGTAGGCTATTTGGCCGGTGGCGCCCGGTGCGCAGTCAGCTAGTCGCTTTCCTATTTGGCTTGTTGCTACCACGTCGCTTATTTTGATTTAATCTAATTAGACCTTGTATGCTGCGAAAATAGCAAGTTTTGCAGTACCTGAAAGCGATAAAAATCACCAAAAGGAAAAATTACCCAAACTTGACGAAGGGAAGACGAGGTTTAGGTACCTGGGGAATACCTAATGTTAGGTAGTAACTGTTGTGGGTTGTGGGTTGTGGGTTGTGGGTTGTGGGTTGTAGGTAGTAGGTTGTAGGTTGTAGTGTACAGACTTACAACTTACAACTTACAACCTACAACTACTTCTTATCCAGCCGGAGTGTTTGCTCATTGTGGCGTTCGAGGGCGGCTTCGCGTAAATGCTGAAGGAAGGGAGAGGCAAAAATAAAATTTTGCAATATTTGGTTATCGCTGCGCAACACCTCGGCTTTATCGCCGCGCCAGGCGATTACGCCTTCGTGGATCAGGATAATATTATCGCCGATTTCCATTACCGAGTTCATATCGTGCGTATTGATAATGGTCGTAATATTATTCTCAACAGTAATGCTTTTGATCAGCTCATCTATCACGATAGCTGTTTTGGGGTCGAGCCCCGAGTTGGGTTCATCACAAAAGAGATATTCGGGCTGCATCACGATAGCGCGGGCAATGCCCACCCGCTTTTGCATACCGCCGCTTATTTCCGAGGGGTATTTTCTGTTGATGCCGGGAAGGTTGACGCGCTCGAGGCAATAATCCACCCGGCTCAGTTTTTCCTTTTTGGTCATATTGGTAAACATATCGAGCGGGAAGCGGATATTTTCTTCTACGGTCATCGAATCGAACAAGGCGGAAGCCTGGAACAGCATACCTACCTTCATTCGAATAAAGCGTTTTTGTTTTTTATCCAGACTAAAAAAGTCTACATTATCATACCACACGCTGCCGCTTGTTGGAGTAATAAGCCCGACCAGCAATTTGAGCAGTACGGTTTTTCCGGCG
>JAEUUQ010000334.1 GCA_016787505.1 Saprospiraceae bacterium
CGATTATCACAACCAATCGGCCCTTGCTTCCACGTTCCTCAACGCCTACCTGCCGCTGATGCCCTGTCTGGAAACTCGCGAAGACGCGGCTATTTTTCATTTTTTCAAACTATACCGCGCCAATGTGCGCTGGAAGGTAGCCACGCTTGAGCTGGCCCAGACGCCTACCGGCCCCCAACGCGAATCCTGGCTCGCTGAAGCAGAGCAATACAGACGCTTGTTCCAGCGGTACGGCTTGGGAGGAGCGCTGGAAAGGTAGTTTGGAATTACGAATGGTTAATTACGAATTACGAATATATTTAATTAATTATTTTTAAATTTATTAATTTTTCATTATCAATATTTTATTCGTAATTCGTAATTCAAAATTCGTAATTAAGGATCGCTATTTGTATGCTGGGAAACAATTTTTTTGCGTGGAGGCGCAATATTTTGCGGCACTACATTATCTTTGCAAAACTTTTTCGGGAAATAGCCGGTTCTATTCCTGAAAACACACCTGCCCAGATGGTGAAATTGGTAGACACGCTACTTTGAGGGGGTAGTGCTCGCAAGGGTGTGCAAGTTCGAATCTTGTTCTGGGCACACGTCAAGGTCATCTCGCAAAACGGGATGACCTTGTTTTTTTTGGCATAAATACATATATTGGCAAGAAAGGGGTATTTATGCACGAATCACTATTTCAAGACCTGTTAGTACTTTTGGGGTTTTCGGTAATTGTAGTATTCATCCTGCAGCGGTTTAAACTACCCTCAATTTTAGGTTTTCTGCTTACCGGAGTGCTTATTGGGCCGTACGGCCTCAGTCTTGTCAAAGGGGTTCACCAGGTAGAAACTATTTCAGAAATAGGCGTCATTCTATTGCTCTTCGTCATCGGTATGGAGCTTTCGATAAAACAATTAGCATCCATTCGAAAAACAGTATTTATAGGCGGATTTATACAAGTAGGCCTTACTGTTGTTGCAACCTCCATGATATATAAATTATTGGGTAGAAGTTGGGGCGAGTCTGTTTTTGTCGGATTTCTTTTCTCTCTTTCGAGTACGGCCATCGTCTTGAAGATATTGCAGGAACGCAATGAAATTTCTGCACCTCATGGTCGCAACGCACTGGGTATTCTTATTTTTCAGGATATCATCGTGGTACCCATGATGTTGGTTACTCCTATTCTTGCCGGGCAGTCTACTAATTTAGTGGTGTCAATATCCGAACTATTAATTAAATCCGTATTGGTTGTTATTGGCACTTACATAAGTGCAAAGTATATAGTTCCACGGTTTTTATATTTAATTGCAAAAACAAACAGCAAAGAGTTGTTTTTACTTGCTACAATTACCTTGTGTTTTGCCGTTGCATATATTACTTCATCAGCGGGGTTGTCGCTTGCATTAGGGGCATTTATTGCAGGGCTTATTATTTCTGAATCCGATTATAGCCACCAGGCCACAGGCACTATACTTCCATTTAGAGAATTATTTACCAGCTTTTTTTTTATATCGGTAGGTATGTTGCTTGACCTTTCTTTTTTTATTAAAAATGCGACTGTAATACTTCTTTTGGCATTAGGCGTATTAATAATAAAAACAGCTATTACAGCTATTGCCACAGCTTCTTTAAAATACCCGCCACGAACCGTATTTCTAACCGGATTTGCTTTATTTCAAATCGGAGAGTTTTCTTTTATTTTATCAAAAGTAGGTATTGAGTATAAATTACTTTCACCTGAAATAAACCAATACTTTCTTTCGGTTTCTATAATAACTATGCTGCTTACTCCCTTCGTAATCATGTATTCTGAAAAAATAACGGCCTTAATGATCAGCTCACGCATGCAAAAGAAATGGGGAATATTGAGAGTTCAAGCGCCAAAAAAGGAACAGGGTAAAAAACACGAACTCGATGACCATTTAGTTATTATCGGCTATGGAATTAATGGCACTAATGTGGCCAAAGCAGCCCAATATGCAAAAATTCCCTACGTCATATTGGAATTGGATGCCGAAATAGTCGCCCGCGAAAAAAAGAAGGGAGAGCACATTATTTATGGGGATGCTATTCATTCGCATATACTGGAGTCTGTTCATCTCAACAGGGCGAGAGTCGTAGTCATAGCCATTTCAGATCCGCAGGCAACTAAGGCGATTATCTCAAATATCAGGGACATTTCTCAATCGGTATATATCATTGTACGAACGCGCTATGTTAAAGAAATAGCACCGCTTACCGCACTCGGCGCCGACGAAGTAATACCCGAAGAATTTGAGACCTCTATCGAAATATTCTCGCATGTTTTGCACAATTATCTGGTACCAATGGATGAAATTGAAAACTTTATTGACACCATTAGGGCAAATGACTACAAACTATTCCGATCACCCAACAAATTGCCCAGAACTATTTCGTCAACAAGAATACCCGATTTCAAAATAACCTGTGTACGACTTATGGCCGATAGCGGAGATATAATAGGGAAGACTATTTCCGAGGTTGATGTAAGAAAGAATTTTGGTATTAATATATTAGCCATTTTGAGAAAGGGTAAAATGATTGAGTCCGTATCCCCGGATGAAAAATTGATTCAAAACGATTTAGTATTCATAAGCGGCGACCAGGAAAATATTGAGCAGTTTTATCGGGCGGTAGTTTAATTTGCATATTCCAGCGGTTACTTCATTATGGCATTCCCGATAGCACATTCCAGGCATCGTTTGCGGTCGCAATATTTCTGTTTGAGTTGCAAAAGCGCCTGTGATTGATAAGCATTCCTGGCTATACAGTCCAACTTTTTCCAGCCGTCCATCACGTGGTTGGCTTCGGCGGGCAGGGCTTCCAGCAATTGCAGGGCCTTTTCTTTGTAGCGTTCTTCGTGTTTGTGTGCGCCGTATAAAAACAAAAAAGGTACAATCGTATTGGCAGTAATGAGATGGATGGCATCATGCCCAAGTGGTTTAGGGCGACGAATAGATGGCTTGTCAAACACATAGTGGTCGAGCCAGTACAATGACACCCGCAAGTTGAACAGGCGTTCGATCTCTCGAAAATCGGCAGCTGCCAGGGTTTTGCTAAACAGGTGTTCTCCGCCGAAAAGCAGCGCCGACAATTGCGCCAGTCTGACCGTTGGAAAATTGGCGGGTCGCAGGCGCAGAAATTTCCACATAGCCGGTTCTATGGGAGTTAGTTTGTATTTTTTTTTCAAAAAACGATACTCTTCGCTGAGCCGGCGGGGATACTCGTCGGCAAAAGTCTCGTCGAGCATGCCGGCTTGCCCGAAAATAAGTGCTTCGATTTGGAGCAGACTATTGCGGTGTTTCGATAGCAACTTGAGCGGCAGCGACCTAGCCAGCACATCGAAAGGCGCTGCGTTGATATTTGTGCCGAAATTAGCGGCCAGGGACTGGTAAAACACTTCTTCCCAATCGTAAGTAGCTGCTTCCAGCCTTGCCGCCAGTCGTTCGGTTTTTTCCTCGAGGCGTTCTACCAACAGGCGATCGAGCCAAAGCATTTTGGTCGTATTGTCAACCTCTCCAAAATGCCGCTGGCAGGGTATCCAGTTTTCGGCGTGCAGCAATTGCAGATATGTCCCACTCAGTCGTGGCGGAATTCTCCGTTTGAGCTCCAGGCAGGCGATGCGTTCGCCGTTGGCTCTGAAGATGGGTTTGTCTTCCTCCAGCACTACGTGCAAGATGACGTTGTCATAAGCTGCATCGTGCTGGTGGCCATGCTGGAGCCACTCCGAAGCGCGCAGGTGCATTTCTACGTTGCCGGCCCACAGGGTATCGTCTATGCGCACGCGGGCGTGCAGGAAGTCGGGGCCTGCATGCCGGTTGTATTCGCCAGGCTCGACTATTAATAGCGGGCGACCATCAGTAGCATACAGGTCAGACAGGTCAAAACGGCGTGTACGCCAGAGGTAGTGTAAGAAATCCTCTTTCATTTTCACTTTGTTTTTTGGCCAACGAAATGGGTATAATAAAACTAAAGGCAGGTTTTCATAAAGACGGGAAAAACAAATTCAAGATAAGGGGTTTTGAGGTGTATAAGATATAAATGTCCCAACTTTTTTACATCTTCACCTGTTCATAAAACTCAACTTCAATATGAAATACTTCCTCACCGGCGCCACGGGATTTGTAGGCAACAGACTGGCAAAAATGCTGTGCGACCGCAATCACGAAGTAGTGGCGGTAGTACGCAATCCTCAAAAAGCACAGGCGTTAGT
>JAEUUQ010000418.1 GCA_016787505.1 Saprospiraceae bacterium
GAGATTCATACCGCCGTTGAAGTCGCGCACGGTAGCCCAATCGGGTTCGCCGTCGCCGTTGTTGTCGGGGGCGTTATGGCGGTCGTCTACCCGGGTATCGAGAGCCATGTGTTGGGCTACAAAGCCGGTGCGCAGGGTGAATTTGGCGTTGAATTTTTTATTCCAAAAAGAAGAAAGCGCATAAGTATTGGTCACATCGCGCACCCTGGTTACAGGCAGCAATTGGCGGCCCTCCACAAAATTGTCCTGGTCGTAATCGGATTGCGCAGTAGAAAAAGAGGCCACCGTGCGGATATAGCCGTCGTTTCCTACGAGAATATTATGGCGCAGGCCGGTTATAGCCAGTCTAGATTTGACATAAGCGTTTTGGTTGGGGTTGGCGAAGAGGTCGTCTTCATCGATTTCCTCTCCAAGGAAGTCAATATTGCTGGTACCGCCGAGGCCGAAGAGCGAAAACTTTCCCGCTTTGCCGTTGCCGAAGTCGAGCTTAAACGAAAAATCGCGATAGTTGGGGGTAGCATTTGTACCTACAGGGATGCCTGCTACATCCGCCAATTCCACAAAAGAATGGCGATAGCCGGCTAAAAACGAAGCTGTTTTTTTGGCGTTTAGCGGCCCTTCGGCCATGGCTTCGAGCCCGCTAAAAGCTGCCATTTGCAGGGTATATTCGTATTTGTCTTTGTTGCCGCTGCGGAAGCCGATGTCAAACACGCCGGCCAGGGCATTGCCATATTCGGAAGGGAATGCGGATGTAAGGAAGTCGGAATTGGCTAGCAGGTTGGGGTTGAGGGCGCTTACCGGGCCGCCGGTGGTGCCCAGTGTGGAGAAGTGGTTGGGATTGGGAATGGGGATGCCTTCGAGGCGCCACAAGACGCCCGACGGCGAGTTGCCGCGGATCACGATATCGTTGCGCGAGTCGTCGGCCACCGATACGCCCGCGAAGTTGCCCGCCAGGCGCGCTACGTCGTTGCGGCCACCCGAATAACGCGTCACTTCCTCCAGGCTAAAGGTGCGGGCACTGATAGTAGCCAGGTCGTTGTTGGCCTTGTCTTTTTCTACGGCGGCTGTTACTACCACTTCTTGCATGTCTACAACCGATTCTTCGAGTTTAATATCGAGCGAAACTTCTTTGCCGGCGGTGACGACCACGTTGGGCAGGGTAACGCTTTCGTAACCCAGGTAGCTGAATCGCAGGGTATGGCGGCCTACCGGTACGTTTCGCAGCACAAACCGGCCATTTTCGTCGGTGGTTTCACCCCGGAGAGGTTCTACACTGACTAGTTCGACAGCTACTCCGATAAGCGGAGTTTCCGACTGGCGGTCGACTGCCACTCCTTTGACGGTTTGCCCCGGAGTTTGCGCCTGTGCTACCTGGGCAAGTGCCAGTAAAATGAGTGCAAAGAGCGCTGTATTGATTTTAGTTAACATGGGTATATGTTTTTTTATAAATAAATGTTTTCCTGATGCAAACATGCAGCGGTTGGAATACCCATACCAGCAAATTCCGATGAACTGTAAAAGCAGGCGGGTGAATTGTAAACCGACAAAATTGAATTGAAACGGCGCAGGAAGACACAATTATTAATACCTTGGCGTAATAAATGAACACCTGAAACCCATGCAGCAAGGCAACTCCGTCAAACTCTCGCGTTCTATCGGCCTGTTTATGGCCACCGTGCTCGTCATTAGCTCTATTATCGGTTCCGGCGTATTCAAGAAGGTGGCGCCTATGTCTGCCGACTTACAGGCGCCGTTATGGGTCTTATTGGCTTGGGTCGCAGCAGGCCTTGTCTCGCTGGCCGGCGCTTTGTCGGTAGCTGAGGTATCTGGGCAAATTGCCGGTTCGGGCGGGGCGTACGTATTTTTGCGGGAGATTTACGGCAAGTCGATAGCCTTTTTTTATGGGTGGAGCAATTTTGCGGTCATTCGTACGGCGTCAATAGCGTCGATCGCCTTCGTATTCGCCCAGTCGGTCAACGCTATTGCCCCCCTACCCGAGCTGAGCGGCCCATTGGCAGAGTGGAAGATATTGGGTTTTATCATGCCTTTTGCCAATCTGGGCGTCAAGACACTGGCCATCGGGCTGGTAGCTGCGCTTACTGCTGTCAACTACCGGGGGTTGGGGCATGCCAGTACCTTGAGCCATTGGGCCACCACTACCGTTGTGGTCTGTCTGATTATTTTGGTTTTTTTGGGTTTGTTTTCTGCCGAGGGTTCGTTGGAAAATATGCGTACTACTACGGCTGAATTTCCCAAATTGTTTAGCAATTCCCTCGGTTATACTGCTGCGTTTTTCTCGGCTATGCTCAGCGCTTTTTGGGCTTATGAAGGCTGGATCACCCTCACCTTTTTGGGTGGGGAGATTAAAAATCCGCACCGCAATCTGCCCTTGGCCTTGTTTTTCGGTATGCTCGCGGTTATCGCCATATATGTGACCGTCAATTTCGCTTATCTCTATGTAATGCCCGTCGACGAGCTTATCAACGTACACGAATCGCAAAACAAAGTGGCGGCCATCGCCATGATCGAACGCGTGTTGGGCAGCGGCGGCACTTTGCTGATTGCCATTCTGATCTGTATTTCTACTTTCGGCTGTACCAATACCACCATATTGCTGGCTGCGCGTCTGTACTACGCTATGGCGCGGCGCGGCGAGTTTTTCCAGCGTGCGGGCACGGTGCATCCCCGCTTTCGCACGCCCGGCAATGCGCTGGTTATGCAGGGCTTTTGGGCGGCCGTGCTAATCCTGTCAGGCAGTTTCGACCAGCTTACCGATATGCTCATTTTCGCCTCGTTTATTTTCTACGGCTTGTGCGCTTACGGCGTGTTTATCCTTCGCAAACGCAAGGGCGGCGCCCCGGCTACGTATCGCACGCCTGGTTATCCGTTGGTGCCGGCATTGTTTGTGTTGTTCTGTATGGCGCTGGTAATCATTACGTTGTATAATCGCCCGGGCGAGGCCGGCATCGGCCTGCTGCTTATTCTCAGCGGTATTCCGTTTTTTATGGCCTGGCGCCATCGCGCCCCGATGGACGGGGATGTGGATGAGGAGATTTAGGAAGACAATTGGACTGAGAGGAGCATGTATACTAAACTTCGAAAGTTTAGTATACATAGAAATCGTCAAAAGATCTCTCCCTCCCTCCCTCTCCTCTCAGCCACTTCGCGCGGCGTAGTCCTTTGCGCGTGAGTTGGGCATCGAGCAGGTGGGCCAGGGAGGGTAGCAGGTTACCCAGGCGGGCCATCCAGCCACGGGAAGCGGGAAACATCACCTCCAGAGGTTTGTCTTTCATCACGCGCCACAACACGCGGGAGATATCGCTTACCTGCAGTGCGCGTTTAGGCCCGGAAAAGGTAAGTGCAGCTTCCCTGGGATAATTGAGTTGCAGGTCGAGCATGGGGGTATCTACGAGGTCGGGG